>JACPVY010000345.1 GCA_016197345.1 Burkholderiales bacterium | reverse complement strand
GCAATTTACAACCAAATTCCAACGCTTTTTTATTGGTATCCAAGCCAGGGAAGCTTGGCAATAAGGAGGGGTGAATATTGAGCATGCGATTTGCATAATGGGCAACGAAGTCTGCTCCCAAAATGCGCATAAAGCCTGCAAGCACAACCACATCAGGCGCAAATGCATCGATAGCTTCACGCAAGGCAGCATCGAATAAAGCGCGTGTGGCATAAGCCTTGTTGGCAACGACAGCAGTGGGGATGCCGTGGCTGGCGGCAAATTCCAAGCCCTTAGCGTCGGCCTTATTGCTAATCACGGCCGCAATTTCAGCGTGCCAGCCTTCGTTCTTCGCGGCATGCACAATGGCTTCCATATTGCTGCCGCGACCGGAAATGAGAATGACAATTTTTTTCATGGCGCGCATTGTACCCTTTTGCGGGGTTTGCCGCGACTCTTTTCACCAACTCAAACATCCAGCCATATTCTTTTAGTACTTCCGCCCAATTTCAATCCTAACACCTTGAAATTTCAGGCAAATTTGCCGCACTAAAGCCGATTTACAAACTACCTAACCACTAGCATGACATTCAGCCCAAATTACTCTTGAATTTTTTTGAAGCTACGGTAGTGGTCGTCAGAATAGTAAAACTCTCGTGCTGGAGAGCCACCGCTGACAATGCGACGCGCACCGCGATGATTTACCCCCGGTGTCGGCACTGTGTATTCATGGTAGTAGCCACGCTTTTGAGAAGGTAGTCGCCGTTCATAATTTCCAAAAACCACGCCATCACGCGAGTACAGGAAAGGCCCACCATGCTTGATTGACAGGACAACATCCCTTGCCTCGCGCGGCAATTCGCGCCAACTGATCGTCGCCTCACCCACTTGCGCCGACACGTTGGTAGCAAAAAATATGAGGCACAAACTAAGCCATTGCAGAAGCAAACGACGCATCTTCATTTTCCCAATCTACAAAATTTAAAGCACAATTTGGTTAAAATTACTATTTTCAACCAAACCCAATATTGCATTACAAACATATTGACGCTTAGCAATGCTAGCAAAGCCACGTCAACGATACATTTATCTTCTTTGCAATAATCAGACTATACTGAACACATATTAGCGGCCGTCGATTGCGTCACTGTTACAACTTGTTGCGACACAAATACGTATACTTTACATTCGACGACTATGATACCAGCATCAACAACGTGAGGATTTGAAATGAATACATCAGCTAAACTGTTCCTTTCCATGCTAGCAATCGGCGCATTGCCAATGGCCCAGGCTGCTGACTTTGAAGACTATGCGCGCGTTATCAGCGTTGCGCCGCAAGTTGAACAAATCAATCGCCCACGCCAAGAATGCCATACAGAATACGTGCAAACAGAACGACAAGTCACTGTCAATAACGCCAACACCAACAACGGCCGTAGCAATAGTGGTGCAATTATCGGCGGCGTTGCAGGCGCGATCTTAGGCAATCAAATTGGCAACGGCAATGGCCGCACTGCCGCTACCGCCGTCGGCGCTATTGCTGGCGCAATCACTGGCGATCGCATCGACAACAATGGCAATACCACCAATAACAACGGCCCGACCTACACCACACAAGTAAGCGAACAACCAGTACGTCGTTGCAAAACCGTTGACCAATGGGAAACCCGCAACAATGGCTATGCAGTCACCTATGAATTCCATGGCCATACCTATACTTCGGTGATGCCGAACGATCCAGGCAAGCGCATGCGCGTTCGCGTTTCGGTTGTACCAGAAATCAATTAATCCAATTCATTGAGTTGCTTATCGCATTGTCTCAAAAACAGCACCAGCCCGGCACACATCGCCGGGCTTTTTTTTATCGCGTAAATGCCCTTACCGCCCCCCCCCCTCGCAACGCTACACATTCAGCGCTACAACATAAATTCCAATATTCCCCCTGCACTTCTGAAATTTTTCGCTACACTAGCGAATCGCCTCGCACACTTTGCTAAGCGCTTACCCCCATTCGTCACTGTTAACGCCTTTGATATTTGTTAATAATCGTTGCGTTAATACTAAGGTCGTCCCATGCTGATTAAACGTAAATCCATAGAAAAAGAAGAATCTCAACGTGCCCCGCGCAAAGCAGCCGCGCCACGCAAACCCAAATATTCTGCCGTCACCTTATCTGAACACGATGGCATGCGTTATTTGCACTTTGGCACAGAATGGATACAAGGCGCGATGCGCTTGCGTAAGCCCGACTGGATAGAATTGGAATATGTGCAACAAATGATGAGTTGGATGCTTTTCCTCGAGCAGCCTACCCATGTTGCTCAATTAGGCTTGGGTAGCGCCGCCCTCACCAAATTTTGCTACCGTCAATTCCCACAAACCAAGGTCACTGCAATCGAACTCAATCCCTCTGTGATTGCAATTTGCGAAACGATGTTCAAGTTGCCGCCCAACGATGAACGACTACAGGTGAAGGAAATGGATGCGTATGACTTTGTCAACGATCCTGCCAATCTCGAAACACTCGATGTGCTTCAAGTGGATTTATATGATGCCAATGCCAATGGCCCGGTGTTAGATAGCGCCGAGTTTTATCGCTCCTGCGCGGCCTGCCTCAAGGAAAATGGCATCATGCTAGTCAATCTTTTCGGCGACCACCCCAGCTTTCACAAAAACGTCAAAGCCATGGACTTTTCATTTGGTGAAGTCGTCAATTTGCCCGAATTACCTGATGGCAACGTGATTGCTATAGCATTCAAGCAAAAACAAAAATTCGATT
>JACPVY010000592.1 GCA_016197345.1 Burkholderiales bacterium | reverse complement strand
AATTGATGCAATTAGGTCTGCAATTAGGTGCGGATGTGCCGTTTTTCCTGTTTGGTCGCAATGCATTTGCAGAAGGCATCGGCGAGCAATTGCAAGCAGTGGCGACGCCAAACTCATGGTTCGTCGTATTGCGGCCAGAGGCGATGATACCGACGCCGATAATTTTTTCTGCGAATGACTTGACAAGAGATTCGAAAGCCGTCAAGATAGCGGACTTTTCCAGTGACGCAAAAACATTAAGCGAATTTGGAAGAAATGATTTACAGTCTGTTGCTGAAAGACTCTTTCCTGCGGTGCGCGAAGCGCGGCAGTGGTTAGAAAAATTTGGCGCCGCGCGTATGACTGGTTCTGGCTCTTGCGTTTTTTGCCGTGTTGCGGATGAAAACGAAGCGGATAAAATTATCCAAGCCGCCCCGGTTTTAGCGTGGAAAGCAAAGGCGCTTGAGCATCACCCGCTCGCAAATTTGCTCTAACAGAAATAATTTTGAAAAAAGATTGTTGTTTGATGCAAAAGCAGGTTAGAATATCGGTCGTTGTTTGGCATCAAACAAATATGTAAAGAATGTAGGGGAATCGCCAAGTTGGTTAAGGCACTGGATTTTGATTCCAGCATGCGAAGGTTCGAATCCTTCTTCCCCTGCCAAGAATTTTGTAGATATGGTTAAGCGTGCTGGAGCGCGAGCCGCGCTGAAAAAGCGCCCCATCCAGAAAACCCTGCTAGCCTTATTGATCCCATCGAGACAATATAAAAAAGCTGCCAAGAGCCGACATTCAAAAATGTCCACTGTTGGCAGCTTTTTTAAGCGCGTTTGTTTATTTGTTGATTTTTCCGCTGTTTATTTTCTATTGGGGCTCCTATGGCATACGAAAACCTCATGGTTTTTACGGGTAACGCGAATCCGGCGCTGGCAACTGGGGTCGCCAGCCAACTGGGCCTGCCACTAGGCAAAGCAGTCGTCTCCCGCTTCTCTGACGGCGAAGTGATGGTCGAAATTAATGAAAACGTGCGTGGTAAAGACGTTTTCGTCCTGCAATCGACCTGCGCTCCAACCAACGACAACTTGATGGAAATCATGTTGATGGTTGATGCACTGAAACGTGCTTCGGCTGGTCGTATCACCGCAGCAATTCCCTATTTCGGCTATGCCCGCCAAGATCGTCGCCCACGCTCCGCTCGTGTTGCGATTTCGGCCAAAGTCGTCGCGAATATGCTGGAAGAAGCTGGTGTCGAACGTGTGTTGATCATGGATTTGCACGCTGATCAAATCCAAGGTTTCTTTGACATCCCAGTGGACAATATCTATGCATCGCCAGTTTTGCTGGGCGACTTGCAAAAGAAAAATTACGAAGATTTGTTAGTGGTTTCGCCAGATGTTGGCGGTGTGGTACGCGCCCGCGCTTTAGCAAAACGCTTAGGTTGCGATTTGGCGATTATCGACAAACGCCGTCCAAAAGCCAATGTCTCCGAAGTGATGAATATCATCGGTGAAGTCGAAGGCCGTAACTGCGTCATTATGGACGATATGGTCGATACCGCTGGCACCTTGACGAAAGCTGCTGAAGTACTGAAAGAACGTGGCGCGAAAAAAGTAGTCGCTTACTGCACGCACCCAGTGCTTTCCGGCCCAGCGATTGATCGCATTGCCAATTCGCCGCTCGATGAGCTGGTCGTCACCGACACCATTCCGCTCTCCGCAGCTGGCGCGGCTTGCAGCAAAATCCGCCAATTGACTTGCGCACCTTTGCTAGCGGAAACCTTCCGCCGCATCACGAAAGGCGATTCGGTGATTTCGCTGTTTGTCGATTAAAGTTTACTGATTGCAATACCGCCCGGCTTGTGAGCCGGGCAGTTTTTTTTCAACCCCTGGTCGCGGGGGTTTTTATCAAGCAAGAATGATTCTTGCACTAAATTGGAGTTCACCATGAAAGTAGTCGCATTCAAACGCACCTTGCAGGGCACCGGAGCGAGCCGCCGCCTGCGCAATGCTGGCCAAACCCCTGGTATCGTCTATGGCGATAACGGCGCTGGCGTCAATAGCGCAATCAACATCACGCTCGACCACAATGCATTGTTCCATGCATTGAAAAAAGAAGTTTTCCACTCGTCCGTTTTGGAATTGGAAATTGAGGGCAAATCTGAACAAGTTTTGTTGCGCGACTTCCAAATGCACGCGTTCAAACCTTTGGTCTTGCATGCAGATTTCCAACGCATCGATCCAGCGAAGAAAATCCACATGAAAGTTGCACTGCACTTCAAAAATGGCGAAATCTCGCCAGCAGTGAAACAACATGGCGGCAAAATCACCCATGTGTTGAACGAAATCGAAATCGCTTGCTTGCCAAAAGATTTGCCAGAATTCATCACCGTTGACTTGGCAACCATCGACGCAGGCCATTCCTTGCACGTTTCTGACCTGACCTTGCCAGAAGGCGTTACCGCTTTGGTACACGGCGGCGCGAAACAAACCGTTGCATTCGTGACTGTGCCACCAGCACAAACCGAAACCGCAGCAGCGCCAGCAGCTGACGCGAAAAAAGGCAAAGGCAAGAAGTAATTTTTGCTATTGCAATAGGTCAAAAAAAACCGCCTTCGGGCGGTTTTTTTATGGCTGCTTTTCACTTGGCCTATTTACGTCATCGCACCGCCTCATTTCAATAAGCGATGCGCATCTTCGAATTCGAACTGGCGAATATGCATCGCCAATTGCGCTAAACGTGCCGCCGGCAATATCTGTTCCAAGTTCGCTTTCACGCTATCAAAGAAATACACGGCATCCGCCCGCTCTTCCGCCAACATGGTGCGCAGTTGCGCCAAACTCGCCGCAGCGCTAGGGCCGCTTTCTTGTTGCTTACCTTCGGGATCAAAATGCATATCCAAGCCTTGCAGCAATTGCTGCAATACCTGCTCCAAATTCTGCAAATGCTGGCTAAATAAGCGATCCTGCAAATTCATCGAACTGCAGTTATTCATATACATTTCCATCGCTTCGGCACGCTTTTGCAGTTTCAGTGCGCCGATATTCGCCGCTACGCCGCGCAAAGAATGCACCCGCCGCACGGCTTCTGCGCGCATGCCATTGGCCCACTCTTGCTTCATTTGCACCAAGGTTTTGCGCTGCGAATTACGGAAACGATCAAGTAATTGCAGATAAAAGCGGCCATCTTCGTTCACATGCGCTAAACCATCGGCGCAATCGAGACCGTCTATCGTCGGCAAAGTAGTAGGGAATGGCAGCGCGGCAGCCGCATCTGCTGGTGCAGGTGTTGCCGGAGCTGTTGCGGCAACTGGCTTGGCACTAGCGGCCACCGCTGGCGCAGGCGTCGCTACTGGTGCTGAGACTGGTGTGGCTGCCGCAACGGGTGCAGGAGTAGCCATCGGCGTCGCCGCAGGCTTCGCAGGATCGTCGGCGGGTTCCTTGTGTGCCTGCCGCTGCCAAATCACGATTGCAACGAGGACGACGTTCGCGGCGGCAATCAGGAAAAAAATATGCGGGCAGGGACGGAAAACCTGGCCGGTATCGCCGGTTTTGGCGTCGCGGCCGAACTGGCGACACGGGATATGGGCGGTTACCAGGCACTGGCGGTGTGGCGTGACCGAATCGAAACAGAGCTAAAAAAAATCGCCCCGGCCATTCATTTTTTTGGCCAGGATGAACCACGTGTGGCGAATACCACTATGTTTGCCTT
>JACPVY010000591.1 GCA_016197345.1 Burkholderiales bacterium | reverse complement strand
GGGCCTTTCGGTTTTTGTTCGGCTTCTGGATCAATGAAAAAATACCCCGCTAGCACGCCTTGTGCTGGCAAAAGTTCGGCCCAGCGCTGCGCCACGCGTGGCCACAGCGCGGGTGGGAGTGCGCACAAGAAGGCGCGTTCGTAGATGCACTCCAGCGCATACGGCGGCGTGTAGCTGAAAAAATCGGCTTGCACTAGCATGCTCGCCAATGCTGGTGAAATGGTTTGTTGTGCGCTGGCGATTGCTTGGGCAGAGAAGTCGATGGCCCGTACTGGCCAGCCGTGTGCAGCAAATAGCGCCAACTCATGTGCATTGCCGCAGCCCGGAATCAGGCTCGCTAGCGGCGCTTGGCTGGCGACGAAATGCTGGATTTGTGCTTGGTGGATCAGGCGTGGCAGGTGCGGCATGATGTGGGACAAACGTGGCGCTTCGTCACGCATGCGATCCAACAAACCTTGCCAGCCGATTTGCTCGGCCATCCAACGTTCCAGATACGGCTTAGCGGTTTTCCATAAATCGAGATCAGGATCAAGCTGACGCCCTAAGCCTTCGATATTGAGCAGGGTTTTTTGTAGCAACACGAGTTGCGGTTGCACCTCGACATTAAAGCGGCGCGAAGTTTGAAAGAGGCGCAATAGCACTTGCCCAAACGAGATTTCACGCAAAGGCCGATCAAAAATCGGCTCGCAACAAGCGCGTACCGCCGCTTCCAATTCATCGACGCGCGTATCTTTCGGCGCCCAACCGGATTCGATATGAGCTTGCGCCACACGTTTGTAATCGCGGCGGAAAAAGGCGATAAAGTTTTGCGATAAATAATCTTTGTCGAAATCGTTTAGCGTGCCAACGATGCCGAAATCGAGCGCGATATAGCGGCCAAAGGTGGCGGGATCGGTCGAGACGAGAATATTGCCGGGATGCATATCGGCGTGGAAAAAACCATCGCGAAACATTTGCGTGAAAAAGATTTCAACCCCAGCGGCCGAGAGTTTTTTTAAATCGACGCCCGCATCGGCTAAGCGATCAATATGCGAAATCGGAATGCCGCGCATGCGCTCCATCACAATCACGCTAGACGAGCAATAATCCCAAAACATTTCCGGCACTAGCAATAAATCGGAATTGAGAAAATTGCGCCGCAACTGGCTGCCATTGGCCGCTTCGCGCATTAAATCGAGTTCATCGTGTAGATATTTATCAAATTCCGCCACCACTTCACGCGGTTTTAAGCGCCGTCCATCGACCCAAATCCGTTCGATTAAATCGGCCGCAATTGCCATCAGCGCGACGTCTTCATCAATGGTTTTTTTCATGCCGGGGCGTAGCACTTTAATCGCGACTTCACGGCCATTTTTCAAGCGTGCAAAATGCACTTGCGCGATGGAGGCTGAGGCGACAGGTTCGCGCTCAAAATCGTCGAATAATTCATCGGGATGACTACCGAGCGAGCGCACAATTTGCGCTATCGCCAAATCAGAATCGAACGGCGGCACATTATCTTGCAAGCGCGCCAATTCGTTAGCGATGTCGGGTGGCATTAAATCGCGGCGAGTTGACAGCACTTGGCCGAACTTAACGAAAATTGGGCCAAGATTTTCGAGCGCTAAGCGCAAACGCTGCCCGCGTGGCGCTGAAATGTCGCGCCAAAACAGCACGCTATTGATCAAGCGAGAAGTGCGGGGGATATTCAGCTCGGCGATGATGATATCGTCCAGCCCATAGCGTAGCGCGATGCGTAAGATTTTCAGCAGACGCAAAAATTTCAAAATCATGCCAGTCCTAAGTGTGAAATCAAGGCAGTTTTTGCCCTAATTTTTGCAGCCTTTTTTCTAAGCGCTCAACGTCATCGCGGAGCTTCGCCACTTCGTTGCCAAATGCCTCAACCGCCTGCGGCCGCACTAGCATCGGATTTTCTTCAAGGAAATATTCAGCCAGATTCTCATTGAGCTTTTGCCGACTCTGTTCGGCGAGCTGCGCTGCTTGCTTGCCACCTTCCACCATGCGGCGCGCGGCGATTTCGCCAAAGATTTTCTGTAAATCGTATTCCGCTTCCCAGCGCAGATTTTGCGCGAGATGGGCAATCACGCTGGCAAATTCGGCATCGCCCTCGACCTTAGCGCTAGAAAAAGCGCGTTCGCGGTTTTGCAAAATCAGGGGCAGATCAGCGAGATTGATGCGAATGGTGACGGAGGGCACTTGCTCGGGCGTGGCGGCGAGCAATAAGCCATCGCTCCCCACCACAAGTTTGATTTGCAACAGACTGACATCGATGCAGGCGCATTTGCCTGCGTGTGGCACCAGCTTGGCGCGCGCCCACGCCTCTTGCGCGAGCAAATGGTTGAGAGCAGCAGGAAAAAATGGAGGCAGCATGGCAAAAGGCGATTTGCGAAGGCAAACGCAGAGTGACGTAGCCGCAAAGTGTAGCAGTTTGACGCGCAGCTAGGGGCTGATCTGGAAAAAAGCAGGGGAAGCCTTTGTTCCAGCTTACCCCGGAGAGAGGATTAGTATTGCTTGATATCTGCTAGCAGCCAGTTTTCCTTGCCCGACATCGAGCGTGATAACTTCCACACTTCTTCAAACGCCTCTTGCACTGTGTTTTCAGATTCTTTGATGATGCCGGTCATCTTCACCGTCACCACATATTTTTGGCCAACCGCTTTCACGCCCAGCACATCTGCTTCAAACGCGAGCACCTCGGTCACATTGTCGCTCGGGCCACGGCTAGCGACTTGACGTCGAAATTCTTCGCAAATTTCAGAAGTGGTGATTTCGCTGATATTTTGGATATCTGACTTATCCCACGCAATTTGCAAGCGAATGAAGTACAAGCGCGTTTTGCGGATAAAGCCAGCGACGTTGAAATTGGCTGGAATCGTGCCGTAGTCTTCTTGCGGAATCTTACCGCCTAGCGCTGCTTTAGCCGCTGCATTGGCTGCCGCTGCCGCTTTTTGCGCGCGCTCAGCTGGGCTAACGGCCGCGCTATCGAGGGCTTGTTGGCGCGCCGCCATTTGTTGTGAGGTCGTGGGCGCAAAATTGGTATCGGCAAAGCGACTGACGGGGGCAATCGTGTTCGGCGCAGCATTGCGCGCCGAGGTATTCATTGGGCGGGTTGGTGCCTGCATGCTTGGTTCGGTGCGGGCGGCAGGTTTTTCCGTTTGTTTGGGAGGGACTTGTAGTTTGCTTTTGGGCGCATCGTCGGCCATCAGCGTCGAATTAGGATGATCTTCGGCGTATTTGACCTTTTTGCGACCTACTTTGCTTTGGCTCAGGCGC
Source organism: Burkholderiales bacterium (assembly GCA_016197345.1). Lineage (GTDB taxonomy): Bacteria > Pseudomonadota > Gammaproteobacteria > Burkholderiales > Burkholderiaceae_D > JACPVY01. The sequence continues at coordinate 2,629 of JACPVY010000591.1, read as the reverse complement.
TTGATGGCGAGATTGCTTGCCACCACCAGCAAGAGCAAACTCAGCAAGGTCGCCAACAATTGCACGATAGGGGCGGTGACGCCGATGCCAGTCCAGAATCCAGCAATGCCGACGCCTGCTAGCGTCGTGCCCAAGCTCGCTTGCCAATCGGTTTTCACCGGTTCAGGCTCGTCTTTCAACGCCGCTAATTCTATAGTTTTCTTTTTGCTTGGAGTGGGCGTAGCGGCTTCGGCCTCTAGCGCCTTTTTTTGCTGTTTATTCGCTGCCGCTGCTGCACGGCGGCTGGCGATGCGGGCAGCGCGAGCTGCTTCGTCGATTTCGGCGCGAGGTTTGTCGCTAGCCGTTGCGTTTTCCGCTTGAGGGGCGGCATCTTGCCCCTCGTTTTCTGCCTGCGCTGGCAATTGCAAACAGAGCAGCAACGCAAGCGGTAACGCGCGTGCCAAGTTTGGCGACGCAATATCTATACAGACAGGATGCTGGTGGCTCCTGATCATTCCATCTCCTAGAGCTTGACTCCGGTATGCAAAGCTGCCACACCTGCCGTCAAATTAAAATATTCCACTCGGTCGAAACCGGCGTCTTGCATCATTTGCTTCAGACTTTCTTGATCGGGATGCATCCGAATCGATTCCGCCAAATAACGATAGCTATCGGCATCACCCGCGATTTTTTGTCCTAGCCAAGGCAACACAGAGAAAGAATATAAATCGTAAGGCTTTTGCAGCGGCGTTGCCACCTTGGAAAACTCCAAGACCAGTAATTTACCACCGGGCTTAAGCACGCGTTGCATTTGTGCCAAAGCTTTATCTTTATGCGTCATATTCCGTAGTCCAAATGCGACACTGACGCGATCAAAATAATTATCAGGAAATGGCAGATTTTCTGCATCACATAAAGCGGTAGGGGTCAAGAGGCCAGCATTGAGCATGCGATCACGGCCTACTTTCAGCATCGATTCATTGATATCGGTCAACCACACTTCACCTTGTGGCCCCGCTTGTTTGGCAAACGCTTTCGTCAAATCACCCGTGCCAGCAGCGATATCGAGCACTTTAAAACCAGGCCGTATGCCTGCTTTGGCAATCGTGAACGCCTTCCACGCCCTATGCAGCCCGGCCGACATCAAATCATTCATCACATCATATTTGCTGGCGACAGAGTGAAACACCTCAGCAACTTTATGAACTTTCTCGTCTTCAGCGACTGTTTTAAAACCGAAATGCGTGGAATCTGACATGATGATTAACCTTGGGAAAATTTGCACACATTATACAAGGCAGTTTGTGTGACCGTTGCATGACTTTTTTAGAGGATGCGTTACTAGAACTTTAGTATGAGCCAGCACAGTGTGGTGCGCTGGCTCAAGCCGGCGAGCAGGCCTTGCATCATCGAGCAGTGGGCGATTTTTTAAGGAATTTTCTGCGGCAACGCGCAATCGACGATGTTGGGATTTTGTTAATTTGTCGCCACGCATTTCTTCAAATCAAGAGTGGCGCGATCGAAATAAGAAAAGCCTACCATCTCACTGCTAAGCGGGGGTGGCGATAGCAGATGGTTGCTTGGAAATATATCTTAAAATTGCTAGGCGACACTTGCCGCCTAAGCCATTGCACAGAATAAATAATGATTGAAAATTCCCTTCAGGCAATGCTGTGACGCTTATTCATCATCTAACTCTAAATGTGTATCGTCATTGTGGATTTCTATTGGGAAGGTGCCATTACCAAATTTGGCGTTAAATAGACGAAAGTAATTTCGATGGTCGGGGGTCGCATTGAGTAGGCTTTCAACTTCAATTGGGGTAAGAAGGCTTAATGCTCTATTTGATTTAGCTGCCTTTACCAATCTCGCTTGTACTGTGATATGGGAGGGGGCAAGGTAAAATGGAGATTTGCTGCCATCGGGAAAAAATTCATCCCCAAAATGATCATGCACGATCACTTCATATTCAACGCCAAAAATATAATCATCCTTATAGTTTTTTTCCCTAGATTTAGCAACTTCAATCGCGTTTTTGATCCACCCCTCAAATCCTGAATGTTGCTTATTTGCGGTCTGTGTTAAAGGCGTGAGATTGCTATCGAAGACGCCCGAACCACCCAAATTATCATTTAGTAAATGGCCTGCTACCCAATAGCCCTTCTTTTGCCCATTTTTAAGAATTTTAAAATTCTGACTATTTAATGCCGTCATACAATCGTAAATGCTGGTATAGCTCGTTGTGGAGCCTAACCCGGTATCAAGAGCATGCGGCCCTAAGATCACCCACATAGATGTTCCTGAGCCGCCCCGTGACGCATCTTCTGGCCCCCAAATTGGCTCTGCAAAATAGTAAAGACTATCATTTGCCGTTGCAGGGAATGGGTATAGCATGGTAATTTCCTTTCGTTAAATAAATTTATTGTAAGTTTAAATATTTGCGCCTGATTTTTTGGGTTTCATAGGGACTTGAAAAAGGCCGTAAGCAATAGGCAACCTCTAAAAATCTACTGCGCGGGCGCCTATTGGTTTTGCGATTCTCGTTTTACCCCCGTAAAGCAGCAATTCTCAAACCAATATTCTTTCCGCTCGCGACGGTTTTTCATCAGTGCCCAATAGTGAAATGGTGCAATATTTTTTATTCACTTTG
>JACPVY010000590.1 GCA_016197345.1 Burkholderiales bacterium | reverse complement strand
GGGCGAATACGCTGATGGCGCGCACGTCTTGCGCGCTAAACCTAGCGAAGATGCGATGGCCTCGCCAAATATGAATTTGCGCGACCCGACGATTTACCGCATCCGCCGCGCGCACCACCATCGCACTGGCGATGCTTGGTGTATTTATCCGATGTATGACTACACCCACCCTATTTCCGATGCGCTAGAGTCGATCACGCATTCGATTTGCACGCTGGAATTCCAAGATCACCGCCCGTTTTATGATTGGCTGCTGGCAACGTTGGCTGATGGCGGCATGTTGCCACGCCCCTTGCCACAACAATATGAATTTGCTCGTTTGAATATGACTTATGTCGTCACTAGCAAACGCAAATTGCGGCAAATGGTGGATGAAAACATCGTCACTGGTTGGGATGATCCGCGTATGCCTACCATCGTCGGTATGCGTCGCCGCGGTGTGACGCCAGAAGCATTGCAACTCTTCGCAGAGCGCTGTGGCACCACCAAATCTGACGGTTGGATCGATATTTCGACGCTAGAAGGCTGCATCCGCGAAGATCTCGACCCGAAAGCGCCGCGCGCTACCGCTGTCTTAAATCCATTGAAATTGATCATCGATAATTTCCCGGAAGGCGAAGAAGTCGCTTGCAGTTCGCCAGTGCATCCGCATTTCCCAGAGCGTGGTTTGCGCCACTTCCCGATTTCGCGCGAAGTGTGGATAGAGCAAGAAGACTTTATGGAAGTGCCGGTCAAAGGCTATTTCCGCCTATTCCCACCAACTGCTGAAAAAGCGGGCAATCGCGTCCGTTTGCGCCACGGCTTTGTGGTCGAATGCACGGGTTTCGATAAAGATGAAAACGGTAAAGTCATTGCGGTCCATTGCAATTATTTCCCAGATAGCAAATCCGGCACCGAAGGCAGTGCAAACTATAAAGTGAAGGGCAATATTCACTGGATTAGCGTGCCTAGTGCAGTCCCTGCCGAAGTGCGTTTGTTTGATCGCTTGTTCACCGATGCGCAACCCGATGCTGGCGGCAAAGACTTTATTGCCCTCTTGAATCCTGCTTCCAAGCAAGTGGTGCAAGCGTATTTGGAACCGAGCCTAGCCAATGCGGTAGCAGATGAGCGCTATCAATTTGAACGTCACGGTTATTTTGTGGCTGATCGCGTCGATTCTCAGCCCGGTAAGCCCGTGTTTAATCGCATCGTGACGTTGAAAGATTCTTGGGGCAAATAATAACTGCGCGGCGGCGTGTGCAAACCAGCCGCGCTGCCGCGATAGTTTCCTGCGAATTTTTAGCGCTCAATAAATCAAACAATGAAACCAAGCGTGCGCCGTCTTCATCGTCTTACTTCGACTTTCTTGCTACCCATCAGTGTGGTAGCAAG
>JACPVY010000589.1 GCA_016197345.1 Burkholderiales bacterium | reverse complement strand
TAATATCTAAATGTATAGATAATTAAAATCAAATCATTTTTTTGTGTATTAATATTCAAATGTTTACTCGATGATATATTTATGAAATTAGACAGTATTCTTATTTTAATTAAAATAACGAGCAATTGCGTGGCGGTAAGCGTTTGCCATTGAAGGCGATTGTCGATGAAGCGCTCGCGCTAGGTGGCTGCGACAGCATTAAAAACGTGGTGGTCTATCAGCGTACTGGTGGCGAAATTACGATGCAAGAAGGTCGTGATCGCTGGTTGCACGATGTGCTAGCGGGGCAGCTCGATACCTGCGAGCCAGTCTGGGTCGATGCAGAACATCCGCTATTTTTGCTGTATACCTCGGGCTCCACTGGCACGCCGAAGGGCGTGCAACATTCGTCGGCAGGCTATTTGCTGTGGGCGATGTTGACGATGAAATGGACGTTTGACATCAAGCCGCACGATATTTTCTGGTGTACCGCCGATATTGGTTGGGTGACGGGACACAGCTATATCGCTTACGGCCCACTCGCCGTGGGTGCAACCGAACTGATTTTCGAAGGTATTCCAAGCTTCCCGAACGCTGGCCGTTTCTGGGACACCATCGCTAAGCATAAAGTCAATATTTTCTACACCGCACCGACGGCGATTCGCTCTTTGATCAAAGCCTCGGACGTTGATCCTGCTGTTCACCCACAAAATTATGATCTGACTAGCCTGCGCTTGCTCGGTTCGGTGGGTGAGCCTATCAATCCTGAAGCGTGGATGTGGTATTACAAAAATGTTGGCCGTGAAAACTGCCCGATTGTTGATACCTTCTGGCAAACCGAAACCGGTGGTCATATGATTTCACCGCTACCGGGCGTGACGCCGATGGTGCCGGGTTCTTGCACCTTGCCGCTACCGGGTATTGCGGCGGCAATTGTCGATGAAGCCGGGCAAGATGTGCCAAACGGGCAGGGTGGTATCTTGGTGGTGAAACGTCCATGGCCGTCGATGATACGTACGATTTGGAATAACCCGACGCGCTTTGTGAATAGCTATTTCCCGCAAGAATTGGGCGGCAAATTGTATTTAGCAGGCGACGGCGCGATTCGCAATAAAGAAACAGGCAATTTCACCATTACTGGTCGGATTGACGATGTGCTGAATGTTTCCGGTCATCGGATGGGGACGATGGAAATTGAATCGGCCTTGGTCGCCAATCCATTAGTGGCGGAAGCGGCGGTGGTTGGTAAGCCTGATGATATGACGGGTGAATCGATTTGCGCCTTTGTGGTCTTGAAGCAAGCGCGCCCAAGCGGCGAAGATGCGGCAAAACTCGCCTTGGAATTGCGTAATTGGGTCGCTAAAGAAATCGGCCCGATCGCCAAACCGAAAGAGATTCGCTTTGGCGACAATTTACCAAAAACTCGTTCCGGCAAGATCATGCGTCGTTTGCTGCGCGTGCTAGCGAAGGGCGAAGAAATTACGCAAGACGTGTCGACCTTGGAAAATCCGGCGATTTTGGAGCAATTGCGTAAGCCGTTGTAGGCGCTAATGGCGATCGTTGGGGTTCGTAGGTAGGGAGGCTTTCGCAAAACGCATGCAGTAGGGTGGGCAACTTGTTGCCCACCCTACCACTTCGGATTCGCGGTAGCCGCTATCGGCAATGGGGACAGAGGCCGTTTTATGTCCCGTCCCCATTGTTGATTGATTTTTGTGGTAGACAACCGTCATTGAGAAAACATGGCTCTTACAGATTTTAAATTTGTCTGTCCCTTGCGCGTGCGTTGGGCGGAAACTGACCCGGTTGGGGTGGTGTTTAATGGCCATTACGCGAGTTACATCCATGTCGCTTTTACCGAATATCTGCGCGCCCTCGGTTGGCCGAATGCTATCGCGCAGCAACAAGCTGGCTTTGTGTTGTATGTGCGTAAATCGACGATAGAGTATCTCGGTTCCGCCCATTTTGATGATGCGCTCGAGATAGGATTTCGCTGTGCTAGCCTTGGCCGCAGTTCGCTACGCTTTGTGCAAGAAATTTATTGCGGCGAACAATTGCTGATCACGGGCGAATTAGTCTATGTGTATACCGATATCGCCCTCGGTAAGGGTGTGGCGATACCGGAAGATTGGCGTGCTAGCGTGTTGGCATTTGAGAAAATTGCTCAGCAGACGAGCTAACTTAAAAGGTGATGATGAATCGTGCGCCAGCGGTGACAGACTTCGCATGACGCACCACGCCACCATTGTTATGCACCAATTGCCGCACCATCGCTAAACCGATGCCGCTACCATGTTTTTTGGTGGAGAAAAATGGCGTAAAAATATGCGCGACCAAATCATCGGGGACACCCGGCCCATTGTCTGTCACTTCAATCGCTAGGC
>JACPVY010000342.1 GCA_016197345.1 Burkholderiales bacterium | reverse complement strand
GATAGGCAAGGCCAAAAATTGGGCACTGTATCGCAGCCGTTTTGTCGAACCTATCCGCATCAATGCCGGCGTGCAATTTTGGCAGGCAAATGCCGAAACCCTAGCAAGAGCAGAAGCGGAATACGGTGTTCCTGCTGAAATCATTGTTGCCATCATTGGCGTCGAAACCATTTTCGGCCGCAATACTGGCAATTTTCGCGTGATGGATGTCGTCACCACCCTCGCCTTTTCTTATCCAGATACGCCCAAGCGCGCCGAGCGTAGCGCCTTTTTTCGTGGCGAATTAGAAAATGCGTTGATTTTGGCGCATGAGAATGGGATAGATCCGTTTTCGATGCGCGGCTCTTATGCAGGGGCGATAGGCCTGCCGCAATTTATGCCCTCGTCTATCCGCAATTTTGGGGTGGATTATGATGGCGACGGCAAAATTGATTTGCGCAACTCCGCCATCGATGCAATCGGTAGCGTCGCCCATTTCTTGCAGCAACATGGCTGGCGCAAAAATGAACCGCTTGCTTTTGCAGCAACGGTGACGCAAAGCGATAATCCTCCATGGGCTATTTTCCTAGAGCAAGGTTTAGAGGCAAAATATAGCCTGCAAGAAATTCGACAGGCAGGGATTGGCGTGGCTGCAGACGTGCCAGAAAATCTACAGTATGGCCTTGTTGATTTGCAAAATGGAAATTCACCTACAGAATATTGGCTAGGGACTAATAACTTTTTTGCGATTACTCGTTACAATAGAAGTTATTTTTATGCCATGTCAGTGATTGAATTAGGGCAAGCAATTAAAAATGCAAAAAAACGCTAATTTGATAAATTTATTCAAATTGGTCTTAAATTGGACTGCAAAAATCAAAAAAATGGTGTAAAATTTTTCCCCTCAGCAAATTTTTATGCCATTTTGGTTCCAAAAAGCATCAAAATAATTGCCGATTTGCAGAAGTTGACAGTTGATTTGTTGCGCAGCAACACTGAAGTAGAAATTTTAACGTTGCTCTTGAGTATTAGAACGATATTTATTGTATTATTGTGTAGGTTTTTTGAAACTCTTTCATTAACACTCGCAAATTTTGTAAACCAGACAAGATTATTCGACTTTCAAGAACCTCTTGATCCGAAACTCCGCCGTGCGCTATGCACATTCCCTCTCACCACATGGACTTCTCTAGACTATGACTACCCAAAACACCAACGACTTCGCTAACACCGAAATGGATTCAGATGACTTGCTCAACTACAATCCAAACCGCTTGTTAGATACCTTGATTGAAAACCTGCGCTTGAAAAACGATGCCGCACTATCGCGCGCATTGGAAGTAGCGCCACCAGTGATCAGTAAAATCCGCCATCACCGCTTGCCAGTCGGCGCTTCGTTGCTGATTCGCATGCACGAAGTAAGCGACTTGAGTATTCGCGATCTGCGTTATTTAATGGGCGACCGTCGCGCAAAATTCCGCATCAGCGACAAACAATTCAAACCAAAAGAAGGCGGCATGGAGTAAGAAGGATTGGCTTGGCAAGCCTGACAAGATGTCAGCGGCCATTCTCAAGGCAAGTCTTGCGTCGCGTGATTGGTGAGTAGCACAGGCGGTGTCCCTGTGCTAATCCAAATGTCACCCGCAGCACAATGCGATCTGGCTACCGGAACATCGACAAGCCCTAGGTTTAATGAAGCAAGCTAGTAGTACAGCCTTGCCAATGAGCCGCAAATTCCACTAGTTTTACCTAAAACGTTGCTTGGCAGCTGGAGTACGGTGTTTAATCAACATCAACACTTTGCACGCCAGCCGTCGTTAATGGGACAAACTTAAGCTGGAAAAACGCCAGTTGATAAATAACGGTCGCCACGATCACATACAACAAAGACGATAGTCGCATTTTCAACGGTTGCCGCTATGCGCAGTGCTACTTCGCAAGCGCCTGCCGCTGAAATTCCCGCAAAAATACCTTCTTGCGCAGCAAGCTTACGCGCCATATTTTCAGCATCTGCCTGACCGACTAACTCAATTCTATCGACCCGCGATTTATCATAAATTTTCGGCAAATATGCTTCCGGCCATTTCCTTATGCCGGGGATCTGCGAGCCCTCTTCGGGCTGAGCGCCGATAATTTGAATCGCGGGATTTTTTTCTTTCAAGAATTGGGACACACCCATAATCGTGCCCGTGGTTCCCATAGCACTGACAAAGTGAGTGATTTGCCCTTCCGTATCGCGCCAAATTTCAGGTCCAGTGGTTTGGTAGTGGGCTAAAAAATTATCGGGATTGGCAAATTGATCAAGAATGGTACCGCGCCCTCGTGCTTCGGCTTGGGCAATCATAGAAATTGCGGGTCTATCTTTGACCGACCCGGCTGGATTATTTCCTTCCAACTTACCCAGAATGATGTTGTTACGCTCGAGGTTGGCGCTACCGGGCACGCGCAGTAATTGCACGAGCGGTGTATTTCCTATGGTGTCTTGTATGGTCTTATAGCGCATGGTGGGAAAGAAAGCTGTGACAAAGCTTCATTCTAAACCCAGCGACGAGATTGCGCTGATATACGCTCAACTTACAGCCAAAGTAAAGATAAGGAATAAGCAGCTCGCGCGCTCTGCCACCTTTGTCCAATCAAGATTGTCGCTCAAGTAAATATCTGGGACAGACAAAGTATGTGCTGGCACCTCGAAAATGGCAGTGAACACAGTAGAGTTTTCGCCATTCTCATTTGAGCAACCGCTGCATCGCCAGCGCTGACTGTTCAAACATCGCTTATTGCAAGCTAGCCATCGCCATACATAGCAAAGCCCAAAGTACGCGCCATATCTGGCGACGTTTGCACAATTGGAGTTACAATTGCGGCCCGCCACTCTTGAGGACGCCAACATGGCAAAGAAACCCGAAACACCTGATGAAGAAACGATGGCCATCATCCAATGGTGCATTGAAGTCGAAACGCATTTAGTTGCAGGCGGGGCAACCCAGGAGCAAGCGCAAGAGTTTATTGAAGAGCAGATCGAAGAATTGACTGACCAGTTTTTTGATGGTTTAACACCGCAGGAAGCGGCGCAAAAAGCATTGGACGACTAGCCCGCCTAGCCGCGCGCACCTAGCGACGCCCTAGCCATGCTTGCT
>JACPVY010000256.1 GCA_016197345.1 Burkholderiales bacterium | reverse complement strand
GCGGGAGGAAGGTCCGGACTCCATAGAGCAGGGTGACGGTTAACGGCCGTCCGCTGAAAGCCGTAAGCAACTTGTTGCCCAAGGTATAAGGCGAGGAATAGGGCCACAGAGACGAGCGTATTAAGTTACGGTGAAACGCGGTAACCTCCACCTGGAGCAATTCCAAATAGGCATGCGTTGAGGCGGCTCGCGGAGCATGCGGGTAGGAAGCTTGAGCGCCGGAGTAATTCGGCGCCTAGAGGAATGGCTGTCATAGCTAGATTGCAAGATTTAGCCGTAACAAAATCCGGCCTATCGGCCTGCTTCATTTTCTTGCCTTCGGGCATCTGTTCGCTGTGCTTGTTGGTGCTGCGATAGAACGCTTGCTTAGCCTGCGCAACAAGAGGTGTTGATGACGCTGCACCAGTGCCAGCTTGCACCAAATTCGCAACGCTATCCCCTATTTTTTTGATTCTAAAACGATAAGAAATGCGCTTCTTGCCGCATTAAATTCGGATATTGCGCTTTTTATTTCAGTGTGACACGGTCAATAGAATTCTTCGTCCGGTATCGGAGTAAAATCGCTGTCATGTAAAGCTACTCTAGGCGTGATGCGTTGTGAACAAAATTGCAAATTGGCAGATTAATCCATCATTTTCATCTCGCACCATACATGGATTTTTGGTGCGGAAATTGGGTATCAACATTGTCAGTGGCTTGTACCCGCCGGGTACGGTAATGCCGAATGAGGCGCAGCTATTGCAAGAAAATGGCGTCTCGCGCACGGCGATGCGTGAAGCGATTAAAATTTTGACGGCAAAAGGTTTGCTGGAATCGCGTCCACGTGTCGGCTTACGCGTGCGAGCGGCAAAAGACTGGAATTTACTCGACCCCGATGTGTTGGGCTGGTATTGTGAGCACGGTGGTTTTGCTACCATCGCGCCGAAATTGAATCAAATGCGGCGTATGGTAGAACCTTTCGCCGCCGCCTTGGCCGCCAAATTTGCGACTAAGGAGCAACTCGATGTCTTGCGCGATGCCTATGACGGCATGGCAAAAGCACATAATGTCGAAGAATGGATTACCTACGATTTAGCGTTTCACGAAGCGATTTTGGCCGCTTCTGGCAATGAGTTATTGGTGCCGTTAGGCAATATGATACGGGAAGGCTTGCGTACCATTTTCACGGTATCGGCGAGTGATCCCAACAATACGACATATTCTTTACCTATGCATAAAGCAGTGCTGGATGCGATTGTCGCTGGAGATGCGGCATTGGCTGAAAGCAAAATGTTTGAAATTTTGCAGAAATCTTCCGAAGCGATAGGGTACGAAGTTGTTTGAATAGGACGTGTGGCAAGTGCCGATACACGGCGTTTGCGGCCCAGCGTGGCTTTTGCCGTTCCGATTTGAGACTTGCGAGACTTTAGAGATCACATCATGCGAGCTTGTCAGTTTTATGCTTGATCAAGTGCAGCCCATCAAGGCGTGTACCGAGGCAAACCGGAATGTTGCGGAGGCCTCGGCGCGCGCTATGTTGGCGCTATCGGAAGAAGCAATGTTGGTGCTGGAGCAAGGGCTTATCGTTGAATGTAGCCCTCAGGCAAGCGTATTGTTTGGGTGTAGCCGAAATCAATTGATAGGGCAGCCGCTACAAGCTTATCTCGCCGCAACAAGTGCCCAAACCGATCTCCCTTTATTGGCGCAAGAGCTAGCCGCTGTCCCTAGCGCCCGCAGCACGCGAGAATGTGAATTATTGCGTTGGCGTGGCGAACAGTCCGAAGCATTTTTCGTTGAAGTGATCCGTAAGCCTTGTTTTGCTGGTGCGCGATATGACTGAACAGCGTGCCGCGAAACAATTATTGCAAACCAAACATATGGTCTTGCAATCCCTGCTCGATAATTTCCCCGGCGCAGTATCCTTGATTGATAGCCAATTGCGCTTCGTGGTTTGGAATAAAGAATTGCTACGCATGCTCGATTTTGACGAGCAACTTTTCCCCGCAGACAACCCCCCATTCCTGCCTGATTTGTATCGCTACAATCTCGAGCGTGGCGAATACGGTAATGTCGATAAAGAAAAATATTTGCAAATGATCACCGAACGTGCGCGACGGTTTGAGCCGCACGTATTCGAACGCACACGTCCGAATGGCATGGTGTTGGAAATTCGCGGGTCGCCTATCGTCAATGGCGGCTTTGTCACAACTTATCAAGATGTGACAGAGCGCCACCGGATCGAAGAAAAACTACGGCGGCAATCAGTCTTGCTGCAAGCGGTGCTCGAAAATTTACCGCAGGGTATTTGTGTTTTTGATGAAAAACTGCGCCTAGAGTTGTGGAATAGCGGCTTGGTCGAAATGCTAGGCATGCCTGCGCAAGCCTTTGCTAAAGGCGTTGATTTTGAAGACTTGTTGCGCTTAATGGCGTCGATGGGCGAAGTGGATAACGATGATGCTGAGCGCGATGTGGCTGGGCGCATGAAGCAAATCCGGCAATTCCGCGAACATCGCTATGAACGTACCAATACCCAAGGTAAGACGCATTTAATCCAAGGCAAACCAGTTTCGATTGATGGTCAGGTCGCGGTCTTTATCACCACGCTGACCGATATCACCGATCGCAAACAAGCCGAAATGGCGCAACGCCTAGCCAATACTCAGCTCGAAAAACTCGTCAAAGAATTGCAAGAAACCCGTGCCGATTTAGTGCGCAGTGAGAAATTAGCGGCGCTAGGGGCATTGGTGGCGGGCGTAGCGCACGAACTCAATACGCCGCTAGGCAATAGTTTATTAATGGCCAGTGCCTTGCAAGATGCGACGGGCATGATCATGGGCAAATTGGAATTGGGCGGCGTGATGCGCTCTGATTTGTCGGTGTATTTGGAAGAAGCGGCCGACGCTAGCTCCCTCATCATGCGCAATTTAACGATTGCCGCCGAGTTAATTATTCGCTTCAAGCAAATCGCCATCGATCAGGCTGGCGCTGAGCGTGGCGTCTTTAGATTAGGCGCGTTGTGTAGCGATACGGTCGCGCTATTGCAGGAAAAAATTGAACAAAGCGGGCATGCCATTGACATCATTATGGACGAGGGGATTGAGATGGATAGCTTCCCCGGCCCGCTCGAACAAGTCATTGCTAATCTCGTCAATAATGCCTTGCTCCATGCGTATGAAGGGCGGCGCGGTGGGCATATGCGTTTGTCGGCGCAAATCCCGGCGAATCGCAGCAGAGTATTGCTGGAATTTAATGACGATGGTTGCGGCATCCCGTCTGAGATTCAAGATCGTATTTTCGATCCCTTCTTCACCACCAAAATTGGGCGGGGCGGCACGGGCTTAGGGCTTTCTATCAGCTACAACATTATTACCTCATTGCTCGGCGGCCAAGTTAGCGTGCATAGCGTAGCCGGACGCGGCACCAGCTTTTTGCTCGATCTACCATTGATTGCGCCCCAGCAAGAAGACGATGGCCGATTGCGGCGGCTATAGCACTTGCTGCTGCGCAAATCCATTACGCCACTGCCACCAATTCCCGATAATTGTCATTCGCGATGCTCGGTTCGAGGTTGGTGAGGGCGCGTAAGGCCGTCAAATACACTTGATCCGGGTCCCACAGCTTAAATGGAATGTCGAAATACTCCAGCGCTTGGGCATAGCGTTGTGCTAAATGCATGCTGGCAATGATGTGAACCGGGGCGCTAGGATTGGTCAAGCGTTTGCGCATATCTTGCAGCTCGGCACCAATCAAGAGGCCAGATAGGTAGCTCGCCGCGTGGATAGCCGGCATGTGGTCAGTTACGACTAGGGCGCGACAGGTGAAAATCTCGTGGGTGAGGGCGGCGGCGCAGGTGCGGGCGCGCTCCAGGCCGGCTTCGAAACGGGCGCAATCGTGTTGCCGCAAGATCGTCAAACTAGCCAGTGAGCCTTGGTGCCCCAGCAAATCATAGAGCTCACCTGTCATATAACTCTCTAATTCACACACAGCGCCTTCGTGTAAGCGTACCCATTTGCTATGTTTGCCGGGCAATACTAGCCAGCCATCGCTCGCGCCTTGCAAAAGCGCGCCATACACTTGGGTTTCTTCGCCGCGCATCACGTCTGGCAGGCCATCGCTGTCGGTATAACATAGCCCCGGCACGATGCGGCAGCGGATTTGCGCCAGTTCGCGTCGTTTGCAGCGGACTTCGCATAGTCCCTCTGAGAGTTTGTCTAGCCCTTGCCCAGCACGCAAGTAAGGCGTTTCTAGCCAACCTTCGCGGCTGCCTACCATGCCCGACATCACTACATCGGCTTGGCGTAAGGCCCACATTTCCAATAATTCCACCAAGGCATCTTCAAATTCATTGGCGTGATGCAAACTTCCCTTGTCGTCAATGTGCTGTCCCATCAATTGGCCTTGACGATCCAATAAATAAGCGCGTCTGCTGCTATTACCCCAATCAATGCCGATTACTGGCGGATAGGAAAGATTCATTGAACTGTCCCTGCAAAAGGAGAATGAGAATTATCAAAAATTTATTGTATGGGGAAATTGATCTGCTTGGGTACTTGCGGAAACTACGTAGTGCGGGAAAACCACACTTTTACGAAATTTTGTGTGGCATTTTTGTGCTTGAGCAAAATGGCCGTGCTGTTTGGTGAGATGTGGCAACGAATTGCGGGGACTGGTATTGCGTTGAGGTCGGGGACAGTCGATTGAGAGGTGTGTCACGCATTGTGGCATGCGCTTGAGGCTGGCGGGGCTAGCAGTGGTGCGCGATTGATGGCATTAGCGTATTGCTGTGCGCATTCAATCGCGGTGTGGGGGCGTTAGTCTTAGCTTATTGCCGATCATCCGGCATAGGGTTTTCTTCTTGTGGGGCGCCAGGAATCACATATTCTTCCTTGGCCCAAGCGCCGAGGTCGTGATCTTTGCAGCGTTGACTGCAAAAGGGGCGATAAATCGATTGCTCATTCCACTCAACGGCGGTGGTACAACGTGGGCAGGCTACTTGCATGGTGAGAATTAAAAATCTAAAAATTACACAATGTTAATTGAAATGGAACGTCATCTTCGAGTGGACGTGGTTTCATATCGCCATCTTGCGAGGTGAATCTGACCCATAGCATATATTTGTTGGCGGAAATCTCTGGAATGGCTCCCAAGTTTTCATCCAAGGTCAGGCGTAGCATTTGATAAATCTTGCCCTGTAGCATTTGTTGATAGCTACCAGTATGGGCGATCATTTTGACCGGGCCACCAGAATCACGTAGCAAGCGCAAGACTAAGCACAGCGCATCAAATAACGGTAGTAAAGGGGCAAACCACGTGGCGATGTCGTTAAAACGTGCTTCGGCAGAACGTTGTTGCCAAGCATGGTAAGACGGCAAATCGAACTCGCAGGCGCCGCCCGGAATGATAGTGCGGCCGCGAATACTCATCAGCCACTCATTGTCGCGTACATTTTGTCCGGTTTTGCCCTGTGCCGTTGCCAATGCCGCGCTGGCACGGTCGAGTTCATCTAGCACTGCATCTAGCGCTTCGGCCTGAACATTAGGATTTGACTTGTATCCGAGCAGGCTGTGTTTTTGTCTTTCCAGGAAAACGCTGCGCGAGTCAGACGTGAATACAGATTGTCGTCCGGCGACACCAGCGGGTGGAATATGCCGGTGCGAGGTTCGGGGGATCTGAAGAATTGAGCGGCGTGCCGCTCGAGCAGAGTCACCTGCCAGCCTCGCGCCGCAAGACGCTCGCACGCCGCGCTTCCCGCGAGCCCGGCGCCGATCACCAGTGCTCGACGCTCCGCTGCAGGCGTGCGCCGCGCGGGACGCGCGAGCGCGAGGCGCGCACAGGTCATCTCGCGCTTGGTGCCGAATCCGGCACGCTTCTCCACCGCAAAGCCCGCCGCTGCGAGCGCCCCGCGCACTGCTGCCGATACGCTC
>JACPVY010000255.1 GCA_016197345.1 Burkholderiales bacterium | reverse complement strand
ATTCTTGCGCCCTTTGGGCCGCTGCCGCAGCGGCTTTCGCTGCGTCGACTTCGGTTTGTACCTTCGCATCATGCGCTTGGCGTTCTTCTTCACGCTTTTGCTGTTCGGCTAAACGCTTAGGCATTTCCAACTCATGCTCGCGCTGCTTTTGCGCTAAATCTTGGTCGCGCTGTTCGACCTTTTTCGCTCGCTTATAGCGCTCGGCATTGATTTCTAGCGGGCGCAATTCAGCCAGCGCTAGCCGTCGTTTTTCTTTCGCGGATTCTAGGCACGAAGCCATGAAAAACTTGGGTTGGCAAGCCATCTCGTCTTGCACGAATTGCGCTTGTACCGCTTCGCGCTTCACCGCCAAATCTTGCAACACCTTATTCGCTTCATCGATAGAGGCAAAGCTAGCGTCACTTTGCGCCCATGTCGGCGCGATGCTCGCCAGCATTAGCACAAATGCACTCCCCACAATGTGCGCATGACGCGGCCCTAAGCTTTGTGTCTTTTTCATCTTGCGCCCTAAGTAATCTTGGCGGCGACGAGGCGCTGCTCGGCGTCCATGTATTCTTGCGATTGCATTTCAACGATGCGCGAGACCGTGCGCTGAAATTCATTGGCCATATTGCCAACGGTGTAGAGTAATTCTGGTGCAACAGCGGCCGACATCAAGAGTTTGACTTTGCAATCATAAAAAACGTCGATCAACCACGTAAAACGGCGCGCTTCGGATGCCATCGCGGCACTCATTTCGGGAATATCCGACAAAATCACGGTGTGGTAGCGGCTAGCGATTTCGAGGTAATCATTTTGTGAACGCGGGCCACGGCAGAGCGTATCGAAATCAAACCAAATAATGGTACCAGCGCGGCGCTTCGCTTTTAATGCGCGCTGTTCTATCATCACTTGCGGCTCTTCATCGGCCGTTTCGGCAATACGATTAAAAGCGTCGTTCAATGCCTGTTCGGCGCTAGCGTTAAGCGGGGTGTAATAGCTTTGCACTTGCAGCAAAGCCCGCTTGCGGTAATCAATGCCAGCATCGACGTTCAAAACATCCAGTTTTTCTTTCAATAGCGCAATCGTTGGCAACATGCGATCACGGTGCAAGCCATCAGGATAGAGCGTATCGGGCGCGTAATTGGAGGTCATGATGAAGCTGACGCGCCGCTCAAATAGGGCCGACAACAGGTTGTACATGATCATCGCATCGGCGACGTCAGAGACATGGAATTCATCAAGATTGTCGATGCCTTTGATTTCGTCAAGTTGGCGGTGCACGCCACGCATAAATTCATGGAAGTGCAAGCGGGTTTTCCGCTCTAGGGGACAGACCGAATAAAAGCTATCCATCAAAAACGATTTGCCGCGCCCTACCCCACCCCATAAATAGACGCCGCGTGGAATCTCAGGTTTGATGATCATGCGCGTGAAGCGATTACCGCGCCGTGCTTTATAGGCGACCCATTCTTCATAGCCACGTTGCAAGCGGGCGATGGCCTGCATTTGCGCTTCGTCAGCGCTATAGCCGCGCTTGGCGAGGGCATCCAGATAAAACTCTTGTACGTTCATGCAGGTCTTTTTTGCCGTTCTGATTTGCTTTTCTGATTGGTCGTTCTGTCTTACCGCGCGCCGCCAACTGGCTAGCGGCGCGCCTACTACAAGGGGCCTCGAAACACCGTAGCGAGCGGTGCAGATATTGGACTGAGAAACGTAGCTTTACTAGGGTAAAGCGAGGCTCACAAGTTCAAGAGATGCTCGCGCAGTAGGTTTTTCGAGGCTCCGGAGAAAAACGTCAGAAATTAAGCGTACGCTTATCCACCGCTAACGCCGCTTCCTTGGTTGCTTCCGACAAGGATGGGTGAGCATGACAAATACGCGCAATATCTTCGCTTGAAGCGCGAAATTCCATCGCTACCACGGCTTCGGCGATCAATTCCGATGCCATTGGCCCAATGATGTGGACGCCGAGGATTT
>JACPVY010000588.1 GCA_016197345.1 Burkholderiales bacterium | reverse complement strand
ATCTTGCTGGTGCTGCTGGGCTTGTCGCTGTTGTTTGCAATTTTCTTCGTCTGGGTCAATTCGAACAATAGTATTTTGACCTCGACCCAAACGCAGATTGCATCCGATGCGCTGATGCACTCGCAACGTATTGGTAAAGCGGCGCCGAACGCGATTCAGGGTAACTTGGAAGCGTTTAAACAGCTCGCCGACAGCCGTAAAGAATTTAACAAAGACTTGAAAGTGCTGTCCGAAGGCGGCGATTATCAAGGCCGTGAAATCAGCAAGCCATCGACCGAAATGTTGGGCATGTTGAAAGAAACGCGCAAAGTGTGGGCGGCTTCAGATAAAGCGGCAGAAACGATTTTGGGCCTGAAAGGCGAGCTGACTGGTTTCGGTCAAACGCTGGATAAAATGAAATCCTTGACGCCAACGCTGCAAGAATTGTCGGAGCAAATTTCCACCCTCAAAGTGCAAGGCGGTGCTTCTCCGCGTGAAATCTCAGCTGCTGGTCAGCTCGTGATGTTGACCCAACGGTTGGGTAAAAGCGCGAATGAGTTCGTGACGTCTGAAGGTGTTAGCCCTGAAACCGCGTTCTTGCTCGGTAAAGATGCATCGACTTTCCGCGACATTATTGATGGCTTCTTGAATGGCTCTGAAGTGTTGCGTTTAACCGCTTCCAAAGATCAAGAATCGCGCGACAAACTGACGGAATTGCAAACCACCTTTGCTGAATATCAAAAACACGTTTCCTCGATTTTGGGCAGCTTGCAAAAGTTCATTAGTGCAAAACAATCTGAACAGCTGATCTTCGGTGAAAACGAAAATCTGAAGCAAAACCTGACCAAACTGCAAAAAACTTACCGCGCACAACAGGACTCACAAGACTGGTCGTTCTGGGCGATGTTGGTCAGCGCTTTCCTCGCGCTGTTAGCGGCAGCGGGCATTGCACTGGTGCTGTTGCAAGATAGCCGTAATCGTACCCGTGGCGCAGATATGCGTCGGCAAGAAGCGGAAGCGCAACGTCTGTTGGCGCAAAAGAAAGAGGAAGAAGCGAAAGCAACCAACGATCAGAACCAGGCCGCTATTTTGCGCTTGATGAATGAATTGCAAGAAGTGGCGGACGGTGACTTGACGGTGCAAGCAACGGTGTCGGAAGACATTACTGGCGCGATCGCTGACTCGGTGAACTATACGGTGGAAGAGTTGCGCGGACTGGTAGGTCGCGTGACCAAAACGGCAGAACAAGTTACTGCGGCGTCGAATCAAGCAAATAGCATTTCCGCTGACCTCTTGAACGCATCCGAAGAGCAAACCCGCGAAATTCAAGAAACCACGCAGGCGGTGTTGAAAATGGCGGGTGAAATTACCGACGTTTCAAAATCAGCAAACGAATCCGCAGACGTTGCGCGGCAATCGGTGGCAGCGGCAGAACAAGGTGCAACTGCGGTGCAAAACGCGATCAAGGGTATGGATGAGATTCGCGAACAAATCCAAGAAACCTCGAAACGGATTAAACGTCTGGGTGAATCTTCGCAAGAGATTGGTGAAATTACCGAACTGATTTCAGACATTACCGAACAGACCAACGTGCTGGCGTTGAATGCGGCAATTCAGGCGGCGTCGGCAGGTGAAGCAGGTCGAGGCTTCTCTGTGGTTGCGGAAGAGGTGCAGCGCCTTGCGGAACGTTCCGGTGAGGCAACCAAGCAGATCGGTGCGCTGGTGCGTACCATTCAAACAGATACCCACGATGCGGTAGCCGCTATGGAAAAATCGACCCAGGGTGTGGTTGAAGGGGCGAAACTTTCCGATGCTGCTGGTGCCGCGCTGTCAGACATCTCACGCGTGTCGAATCGCCTTGCAGAACTGATTCAGGAAATCTCGTTTGCAACGGAGCAGCAAGCTACTTCGGCAAACGGCGTGGCGCAAAACATTCAGCACATTTTGTCGCTGACGGATCAAACCAAGCAAGGTACGCAGTTGACGGCAAGTTCGATTCGCCAACTCTCTTTGCTGGCGGAAGAATTGAAAAACTCGGTGTCACGTTTCCGCGTTTCGTAATCCATCTCGGCTGCTGCGCTGGGCTGACTGCGGTAACGCAGTCGGTCAGCGCCTGATTGAGCCTGATGTTGTCGAAACGCCCAAATTAGTCCATGCAGTAAGAGTTTATTGAGCTAATTGAGCGAATAGCGAAGCACCTATCAACACAAGACACGGCTCACCATGAAGCGACTCATTTTGAATGCCGCCACATTGCACCACGCTATGCGCGCGCCTGATGCGCGAACACACATTGCGGGTGATTGCGCGCACATAGCATTCGCTATGGCAACCAATGCGAACAATGCGTCTATTGCGACAAGAGCACACGAGCAGCGCTTGTCGCCCATCGAATTTGCGAGGCAAGCATGACCAATCAATTTTCAGCCATCCCAGACCCAATACAGGACAGTTTTGATACTGGGCCACTGTCGTGGGTGATAGGGGAAATCCGCGATTCGCTGGCGCGCTCGAAGAACGCGATTTTTGAAGGCGTGAATGCCGATGACGAAGGAAAGTCGACGCTATTAGCCCATGCCAAATCGTATTTGCATCAAGCGCATGGTGCCTTGCAGATCGTCGATGTGGATGGGGTTGCCATCATCACTGAAACCGTCGAAGACATTTTAGAGCGCATCAAAGCTGGTTCGCTGCCATTCTCGCAAGTCAATGCTGAAGCGATTGCGCGTGGCTATTCAGCCGTGGTGGAATACCTAGAAGAATTGCTGGCGGGTTCGCAGCCGCAGCCAGTGCGCTTATTCCCTTACTATCGCGGCTTGTTGGAAGTACGCGGGGCTGAGCGGATTCATCCTGCCGACCTGTTTTTCCCGAATTTGGCGATCCGTCCCCATTTACCGCCTAATCCAGCACCTGCAACCAAGGTCGATTACACCAATCTGCGTTTGCGCTTTGAAAAAGCGCTGCTCCCGTTTTTGAAAAACGGCGAAAAAGAAAAAGCCACGCCGCTGGTCGATGTGATTGCGATGGTTGAGCGTAGCCAAGATAACTCGCAATCGCACGCGTTTTGGTGGGTGATGGCGGGCTTTGCTGAAACGGTTGCTGCTGGTCAGGTGCCAAGTGAGCAATTCGTTAAACAATTATTTGGCCGTATCAATCTACAAATCCGCCGCTTGGCCGAAGGCTCAACCAGTATTTCAGAACGCTTATTGCGTGATGCATTGTTTTTCATCGCCCGTGCTAGCGACCCCACGCCACGGGCGAAACAAATTCGTAGCGTCTATCAACTCGATGGCTTGGTGCCAAAAGATTACGAGCGGCCACGCTATGGTCAAATCGATTTAGCCGCACTGCAATTGGCGAAAGACCATTTGAATCAAGCGAAAACGGTGTGGAGCCGGATCGCTGATGACGACGCCAATATGTGGCCAGCGTTTGAGCAAGAGATGCAAATTCTGGCTGATGCCAGTACCAAGTTGAACGCACCATCGTTGCCGAAACTGTTGCGTGAACTCAATGGCATTGCGCGCCACTGCGCGAATGGGCTCGCGAGCATCGCCGCTTCGGTGGCCGGCACCATGTGCGCGAGCTGGAAGGCGCCGAGGCCGAGGTGCACGATGCCGCAGGCCAGGCGCGCCCGGTCGTACGGAGCCGGCACGAGAGCCGGATGCAGCCGCTGGCCGCAAAATTTTGAAGCAGCGAAAACGCGCTTTTCGTTCAACCCAGAAACCGGCTTGTATCGTGCTAATCCACTGGAGCGTAGCGCGACCCCTAGCGCCATCCATGTCGATGTCGCACCGTTAGAAGGTAGCACGAGCACCACCGTTGCGCCAACGCTCAGCACCAATGTGCCACATGAAGAAGCGGTGTTGACGGTCGAAGAAGAATTGGTCTTGCACGAGCAGCAATCGAAAGATTTGGCGGCATCGGTGGCGGCCAATCCTGAAGACTTGAATTTGCAAGCACAGTTGAAAGAATCGCTGCAACAAGTGCGTAAAGATGCGGCCTTGCTTGACAACGCCGAGGCCAAAGGCCGCGCGCAAGCCGCGATTGATAAGTTGGAAAGCCCAGATTTTGTCGCTAGCCAAGAAGCCAGCCGGTGCGCGGCGGCTCTTGGCCGGGCGGCACCTCGACCAGATCAGGACCTTCGGGGATGTTGTTCATGGACTGGATATTAGGACGCGGCACCTTCGGCGTCATCCGTCCGCGCCCGAAAGGACGCCGCCGTTGTGACGCAGAGCGCTTTGAATCAGGAAAGTGCGGCATCACTGCGACAGCGGAGGAACGGGAACTGTGGAAGGCGCGAAATGGCTGTCCACGGCACCGGCGATGGC
>JACPVY010000454.1 GCA_016197345.1 Burkholderiales bacterium | reverse complement strand
GGGCATCTCAACTCGTTGCTATTGCTGCCACGCGAAATGGATTTCTGCCCTCCAAATGCTGCACGTATTCACTGACATTGCATTGTTCACGCGCCAAAAAATGTTCGACTGCATTCGCAAACGACGGATGCTGCAAATGGTGGGCAGAATACGTGGTGTGCGGTAAAAAACCGCGCGCCATTTTGTGCTCACCTTGGGCGCCACCTTCAAAGCTTTGCAGTTGGCGCTCGATGCAAAATTCTAGCGGCTGATAGTAGGCCGTCTCAAAATGCAGGCAAGGCAAATCTTGCAAGCAGCCCCAATAGCGGCCATACAAAGTCTGCTCGTCATATACCACTAATGCGCTAGCGATGTTTTTGCCTTCTTTGCTGGCGATGATCAATAGCAAATTGTCTGGCATGGTTTGCGCCAGTTGCAAGAAAAAATCCAGATTCAAATACGGTGTCGAAAAATGCGCTTTGTAGGTGTGGGCGTAGCAGGCGGCGAAAAAGCGCCATTGCGTAAGGCTGACTTGCGCGCCTAAGATGCGCTCTAGCGTCACACCCGCTTGCGCTACTTTGCGCCGCTCCGCCGCGATATTTTTGCGCTTTTTCTGCTCTAGGCTAGCTAAAAAATGCGCAAAGTCTTGAAAGCCGCGATTTTGCCAATGAAATTGCACCGCTTGCCGTATCATCATGCCGCTTTCCCTGAGCAATTCGCTTTCAACTTGGGTGGGAAACAAGACATGGGTGGATGAGATGCCAGGCTCTTGCCGCAATTGCGCCAAGGCTTGCAATAGCGCCGCGCGCGCCGCCGCATCAACCGCGAGTAAGCGATTGCCTGCGACGGGCGTGAACGGAATGCTAGAGAGGAGCTTGGGATAGTATTCCAGCCCATGACGCTGATAGGCTTCGGCCCACGCCCAGTCAAACACATATTCGCCATAGGAATGCATTTTCAAATACAGCGGTAGCGCCGCTACGAGCCGAGATTTGCCTGCTAGATCGTCTTGCCACACACTCAGATAGTGCTCTTGCCAACCCGTCTCGGCAGTGGCGCAGCCCGTCTCATGCAAGGCCTGTAAAAAGGCATACGATAAGAAGGGCGTGCTGTCGCTTTGCTGCGCTAATAAATTATCCCAAGCTGCTTGGCCGATAGCCGAGAGCTTCGATATTTGCGTGCGATAATGCATACTTTCTCCCAAATTGCGATTGGCCTTTGCTTTGCATCTAGGCTAGTCCGCAAGAACGCTCTCCGACTCTGAAGAAAATTACCTATGCCAGTTCAAGTTGCTATCGCTCAAATCAATAGTACCGTTGGTGATTTCGCCGCCAATACCGCCAAAATTGTGCATTTTGCCGAACAGGCTCAGCAAGCTGGCGCAGATATCGTTGTTACCCCTGAATTGTCGCTGGTTGGCTACCCGCCCGAAGATTTGCTATTGCGTCAGGCATTTTACGCAAAATCGGCAGAAGCATTGGATGCACTCGCAATTCGCTTAGCAGGGCTAGTCGATTTACACGTCGTGGTCGGTCACCCGCTGGCGCGCGATGGTCAGCGTTTCAATGCCGCTTCCGTGCTATGCAATGGCAAAATCATCGCCACCTATTGCAAAGAAGAACTCCCCAATTCCACCGTATTTGACGAGAAGCGCTATTTCGACAGTTGCCAGCAAGCCTGCACCTTTAGCGTCAAAGGGATTTGCTTTGCCCTCAATATCTGCGAAGACACCTGGTTCCCGCATGCCCCGGCGCGCGCAAAAGCGGCGGGGGCGCAAGTGCTGCTAGTGCCTAATGGCTCACCGTATCACATGCGCAAACAATCGCAGCGCTTGGATGTGATGCGTGAAAATGTGACACGTCAGGGGCTGAGCATCGTGTATGCCAATTTAATCGGTGGCCAAGATGAATTGATCTTTGATGGTGGTTCGTTTGTGCTCGATAGCCAAGGTGCTTTGTGCGCGCTCTTGCCGCAATTTGAAGAAAGCTTGCAACTGGTCAGTTTTGATGTCGAGAGCGGCGCGCCGCAAGCGAACCCTTTAGCGCCAGAGTTATCGCTAGAAGCGCAGGTGTACAAGGCGTTAGTGCTCGGTGTGCGTGATTACATAGGCAAAAATGGCTTCCCTAGCGTCTTGATTGGTCTTTCCGGTGGTGTGGATTCGGCCCTCTGCAAACATTCGGCATTTGTCTACAGGACATCAACATCTACAGGACATCAACTTGCATGCACTATGTGGTCATCTGACAGATGCTTGCATGAAATATTAAATTCCACTTAGAGGAAGCGAAATGGCGGTCGGTTACTGTACGCTGTATGGCGATATGGCAGGTGGGTTTGCGGTGATCAAAGATATTGCGAAAACCTTGGTGTATAAATTGTGCGCGTGGCGCAATTTGCAGCAAGAGGTGATTCCTGAACGCATTTTGACGCGCCCACCCACAGCCGAATTGCGCGCCAATCAACTTGATCAAGATTCTTTGCCACCGTATGAAGTGCTGGACGCTATCATGCAAATGTATATGGAAGAAAATCTCTCGATTGAGAATATACTGGCGGCAGGTTTTGCTCCGGCAGATGTGCAAAGGGTGACACGTTTGATCAAAATCAATGAATACAAACGACGCCAAGCACCGATAGGCATTCGCGTCACGCATCGTGGTTTTGGCCGTGATTGGCGCTATCCGGTGACCTCAAGGTTTTTTGATTAAGCTCAAGCAGCTTGCAAGCTGCAATGACAATGTCGGACGAAAGGAGACGCTATGAAACAAGTAACAGCCATCATCAAGCCCTTTAAACTCGATGAAGTGCGTGAAGCGCTAGCCGAAGTCAATGTGACAGGCTTGACCGTCACCGAAGTGAAAGGCTTTGGTCGGCAAAAGGGACATACCGAACTCTATCGCGGGGCGGAATACGTAGTCGATTTTCTGCCGAAAGTGAAGGTTGAGGTAGTGGTCGATGATGCGATGGCTGAGCAAGTGGTCGATGCCGTCATCAAGGCGGCGCGCACTGGCAAAATCGGCGATGGCAAAATTTTTGTGCAAGATGTGCAGCAAGTAATACGCATTCGGACTGGCGAAACTGGGCCAGACGCGGTGTAGTGAGATCGCGCATCAAAAATCGCGCATCAATCATCGGCCATCAATAGCGTCGCTTCTGCCTATGGGCGACGCTGCCCAAAATGGAATAAAAAATGGCACAGTGCTGTGAATGTGAGTACTGTGGTTTTGGCATTCAAGGCCGGTGCGCAGCGGTTTGTCTGCATTGTTTTACCGAATATCTTCTGCCAACGGCAAATCCATATGGCGCATCCTTGGGCGAGATCATTTACTTGCACAAGATCATTCGCTCGCGCAAAACTCTGCATAAGAAAAAAGGCACAGAAACTTGCTTAGCCAGTTTTGTCGCCACCGAAGAATTCATCATCACAGAACCCTACCAACCGGGCCGCCCCAGCAATAGCGCCTTAACTTATCCGATGGAATATCTGCGTTGCCCGACTTGCGCTAGCGTCGGTAACATTGTGATTGATCTGGAAGAGGGGCCGTGTCCCCGTTGAAAGCAAGGGCATTTGCATTGTCACGAGGTTGAATATTAAGTGGCAAATGATCTGCTTGCATCGCCAAATCGCTGATGTGATGGGGACATTTCTCCAACTCACCATAAGCATCACGGCTTATCTGCCTACGTGATTCGTACTATCCCAAACGGCAAGTGACGTAGACTGCAAAATAGTTCTTGCTATGCAGCAATTATCATCCTAAGCTTGGCCCTAAGCACTTCTAGCAAATAGCGCCCACGTGTGTTTGAGCCAAACCAAATTGCTCATCCTACAGCACACAGCCGCTAACTTCGCCACCCTATCTGTGGCAAAAAATATCTTGTTCGGCCCAAAGCTTGCCGTTCCAATCTGCCTCTCGTGAATCAGCCTAGTCTATTCACTGCATTGGCATACCGCGAAGAAATGGTTAATTGGGAGTAAGGCAATGTTTTCTTTAGAAAAGTTAAAAGATGGCCCGGTAAATAGCATCGAAACCACAGTAAATGTCGTTCAAGCGATTGACACCTTTAAAAGAAACTCGGGTGTTGCAAGGACGATGCATGGTGATGCCACAGGCGTTTCGATGGAGCACTGTGTCGCATTGTTGCTGAGTGCGCCAGTACTGACCAGCAATGACTGGTCTGACGGGCCGCACCTATCCCCGCTAAATGTGGGGGCTGCGCTTGAAGTTGGGTAGATCACTTTTATTTCAATCTTTTTTGCTGTAAGCGGGCTGTCAGGTATAGCGCGGCAGGCGAAATAACGTCTGCTCGGCTATTCAACCTGACTAAATTTGCGAGAAAAATAAGGAGTCTAGTATGTTTCACTTTACTAATTTGAAGGTGGGGGCGCGGCTCGGGTTGGGATTTGGCGGCGTATT
>JACPVY010000453.1 GCA_016197345.1 Burkholderiales bacterium | reverse complement strand
GTATTTTTTGATGACTTCTTGCAGCGCGCTATTGACCTTATCTTCGCCTATCATGTCTTGCAGTGCATACATCACCAGCGAGCCTTTGCGATAGTGGATATAGCCTTGATCTTCATTTTGCGCCAGTGGCAATTCCTTGCGATTTTCCAGCGCGCGCCCCATTAAATAGCGATCTAGCTCATAGCTTAAAAAGCGCCGCATTTTGCCTTCGCCATAGCGTTGCTTCATCACCATCAGCGCGGAATATTGCGATAGCGTTTCACTGAGCACCGTTGCACCGCGCGTGTTGCCAGCGATGACTTGATGCGCCCACCATTGATGCGCGACTTCATGCGCGGTGACATAAAATGGATAGTCGATATCTTTCGGATCTTTATCATCGACCTTGGCAATAAAACCTATGCTCTCTGAAAACGGAATTGTATTCGGGAAGGATTGCGCAAACGAGGCATAGCGTGGGAATTCCACGATACGCACCTGTTTGTGCTGGTAAGGGCCAAAGTTTTTGGTGTAGTACGACAACGATGCCTTCATGCCGTCCATCATGCGGCCGAGATTGTATTCATGTCCCTTTTGATAATAGATTTCTAGCGGCAAGCCATTCCAGCTATCTTTTTTGACTTCATAGCGTGCCGATTGCACCGCAAAGAAATTCAAAATTGGCCTATCCATCGTGTAATGGAAATAGCGGCGACCATTCGCTTGCCACTCTTTCGCCAGATAGCCAGGTGCTAGCGCGATTTGGTCTGGGCTGGTAGAAACGGTGGCGTCAAAGCTGATCCAATCGGCATCGTTGCTGATGTAATTGTTGGCTAGGCCGAGCGGGTTGTCGCGTCCCAATTTACGCTCTTTCGGTGCGAGTCCGTGCTTTTTGCGGTCACGTTCTTCTGATATTTCGGCGTGCTCTTGGTAGCCAATTTGCGGCATCTTTTGAATATGCAAATCTTCATTCACTTTGATGAAAATTTCGCGGATCGCTTGATTGCTGCGATTGACGAGCTGGTAGTGTCCCTCTAATTGGGCGCTACGCTTTTCAGGTTGCAGATCAAGCGCAAAACGGACATCCGTGATGCGCGGCTGGGGCCGATTAGCGAAACGCTTGTAGCGGCGTTCATAGCTTGCCTGCAATTCGCCCTGCTCAAAGCTAGAGCGATAGTGGTTGGCGATGTTGGTGTTGTAAAACAAGATTGCGCCCGCACTGCAGAAAATCAAACCGCCAGCAGCTAAGTTGCCCATCAGTGCGGGCGTTAAGCTGCGCCTTGCCAGTTGCTTGCGGGTTGCCCAATTATCATTGGTGCCACGCGACCAAAACATCAAGGAAGTCGCCACCAATACCCAGGCGGCACCACCCCAAAAGACTAAATACATCACCGTCGTCGCCAGATAATGGCCGTAACCATTCATATCCGAATAAACGAAGGGCGGAATTTGGCCGAACAAAATCATTGGATGCTCAAAGCCAATTAAGAGACGGGAGATGTAAGCGATGAAATACAAAATCATCGCGAAGTAGGCAATGTATTTTTGATTCAACAGCACTTGCAGCGTCATCGCTAACACGGCCAACAGCATATAGGTTGGCCAATCTATGATGATGATGGAAATCAAGTATTGGCCTAGTTCGAAATGGAAGTAGCCTTTGCTCATTTGCAAAAAAATGCCGAAGATGATGGTCATCAACAGCAAGATTCCTTGCACCGCAATCAGGGCAAATAATTTAGGCAAGAAGTACAACCAAGACGGAATTGGTAAAGCATCGTGCATTTGGGCGATGCCATGTTCACGTTCACGCCAGACCAATTCGCCTGCATAAAAAGTGGTGATGATGAGCATGATGAGTGAAAACCCACCCGATAGCATATCAATCACGGCATAGGTGACCGGGAAAGTGTTGGTGCCAAACATGCGATGCATGCTCATCGACATCGCTAACAAAAACAAAATGCCTGCTAGCACGATGACGGCAAAGTAAATATTTTTGATGGTTTCGCGCAGGTTGAGGCGAATCATGGGCCACAGCAAATGAATTGGCTTGGCTTGCGTAAAGTCAGGCGCATAGCGTTCCACTTTAACACTATTGCGCACGGTTTTTTCTGGTGCGGCGGCAGTTTTGCTCGATTGATTGCCATCGATTTTACTGACGAATTGAAAGCGCCAATAGCCGAGTCCAAAAATCGCGAGGGCAATAGAGAGCCACAGCACGCGATTGGCAAGATATACGCTAGTGAGCGGGATTTGCAGGTGATTTTTATCGAAAATCGTCCAATATTCCACTAACTTGCTGACGGCGCGCGAGCCAAACGGATCTAACCAAGCTGCAATATTGCGATATTCTGGCTCGTTGGAAAACGAAAGCGCCGCCAAATAGCCCACCAAGAGCACGACGCTTGCGATATACACGGGCAGCATGCGGCGAGGGAGTGCCGCGAGCGTAAAGAAAATCATGCCAAAAATCATCAGATTGGGCAGTGTATTAAACAGATAGGGCAACAAATACGAAATCAAGTGATTTGGCCCTAAACGCTCAGCTTCGACGGCTGGCAAATAGGTCGCTAGCCACGCCCCTAAGCCTATGCTAGAAAAAATATAGATCAGCGTGAGATAGGCACCGAAAAATCGCCCTAGCAAATATTGCCGCTTATTGATGGGGGCGGCGAAAAAGAAATCTTGGATACGGTATTCAAAATCTTGTTGTACTGCCCGGCCCATCACGGCCGCAACAATCACCACGCCAAGATAGCCAAGCACGGAAATGGTTTGCGAGACAGCGAATGGGGAATTGATGAAGACCTTATCACCAAAGCTAATGACAGCACCTTGAAAAGCGCCGCCTGCCGCCGCGATCCACAGCATCGCGAGGGAAAAAAACATGGCGAAGTAAATGTGGGTCGAGGGCATTTTCAGCCGTTGACGCAATTCAAAACTGACGATGTTCCACATGGCTATACTCCGGTGCGTTGACTAGCGTGGTACATCGTTGAGAAATACACGTCTTCCAGCGTCGGCGCCACCGACTCAAAGCCGCGCCCGGGATTTTGTGCGCTATAGACATGGATTTGGGTGCGGCCGCACATCAAGCGGGTGGAGATCACTTGGTGTTCTTGTTGAAAGCGCGCTAATTCGTCTTTTTCCACAAAACGTTGCCAGATTAAGCCTTCCGCTTGTTGTATCAGTTGCAGTGGCTCGCCCGTCAATAGCAATTGCCCTTTGTTGATGACGGCCATATTAGCGCATAGGTCGCTGACGTCAGGCACCATGTGGGTCGAGAGGATGATGATTTTGTCGTGGCCGATGTCGGATAGGAGATTGTGAAAGCGGACCCTCTCTTCGGGGTCGAGGCCAGCAGTCGGTTCATCGACAATGATTAATTTGGAGTCGCTCAAGCCTTTCAGGCGCGCAAAGTGATCCAATAATTCGTAGGCGGAAACTTTCGGATAAACGCCAAAATCTTGCGGCAGATAGCCTAACAGGCGGCGCACTTCATCGGTTTCATCTAGCACATCGATGTCGTCTAAAAAGACGGAGCCGCTATCGGCTTCTTGTAGCGTCGCTAGCGTACGCATCAGGGTCGATTTGCCAGCACCATTCGGCCCGAGTAAGCCAAACATGCCGCAAGGGATGGTGAGCGTAATATTGTTTAAAGCTTGCACGCCGTTACCATACGATTTGCAAAGTTTGCTGATACGTAATTCCATTTCCAGACTCCGATCATTTGCCAGTCAATGACACGATAGTTTATTTTTTACTATTTCTATTCGTGAATGATTAATGCAGACTTCATCCTACGCCTTTTGCTGGATTGAAGTGCCCTGCTAATTGGGGGAGCGTCGAAAAAACAATTTTGTGCGGCACCTGCGTGCCTTCGCGCCTCGTGGTTTCGGCGTTTTGCGGTTTTCGACGCTCCATCGACGTTCCCTATTGCTATCTTCTTTATTGACGTGCAGCACAAATTTGAGGTGCTATGCATTTCATGTTGCATGCAGCTAGGCTATGGGCCAAAGTACATGAGTAGAATGTACAAAAATCCGCTTTGAAACTCCATTGATATGCGACAGGGTGCAAAATACTGGCATTCAATGGTGAAAACGTCCGATTAAATCCTCGTTTAGCGAGCAAAGGGCGTATTTTACCGAGCTTAAAGAGCAAGTCGCATTTCTAACAACATATTTATCAGTGCCACATCAGTAAGGGCGCTGAATAGATTTCTACGAATTTTGTTCAGGCCGCCTTGCTACAAGGCGGGAAATTTTAAATCAGTTTGCAGCTTTACTTAGCATTGGACTGGGAGGGGACAGTGCCTTGCTAGTGGTGCATCTTTAAGGAAAACAATGAAAAAAATCGGAATTTATGGCGTCGGTGCTGTCGGCGGTTTATGTGCAGCGCGCTTAGCGCAAGCAGGCTACGCGGTCGCTGCTTGTGCGCGAGGTGAAACACTGAAGAAGCTGCAAACCCAAGGAATTGGGCTTAAAGATAAGGAAAGCGGGCAAATCAGCTACTTCCCGGTGCAAGCGAGCAATGATCCTGCCGAATTGGGCGTGCAAGATGTGGTCATTATTGCTGTGAAGGCGACTGGCTTGCACGATATCGCCAGCAAAATTGCCCCGATGATAGGGCCAAATACGCTGATTCTGTCGGCAATGAATGGTGTGCCTTGGTGGTTTTTTGAAATGCCGGATGTTGCCTTGCATGGCACGCGTTTGCGCGCGCTTGATGCCGATGGCGCGATTGCCAAGGCGTTGCCATGGCAGCAAGTGATTGGTTGCGTGGTGCACTTATCTAGTTTTTGCCCCGAGCCGGGCGTGGTGCAGGTGGCGATGGGAAATCGCTTAATCATCGGCGAGCCAGTTGGTGGTGCTTCGGACCGAGTAGCGCAGTTGGCGCAAGTGCTCTCTAGCGCTGGTTTTGAAGTCGAACAAAGCGCGGAAATTCGCCATCAAGTTTGGTACAAGCTATGGGGCAATATGACGACCAATCCGATTTCAGCGCTAACAGCGGCGACAGCGGACAAAATGCTAGACGACGCTTTAGTGCGGCAATTTTCCTTAGATGTGATGGCCGAAGCAGCAATCATTGGGGCGCGCATCGGTTGCCCAATTGCGCAAAGTGGCGAAGATAGGATGGTGATTACGCGCTCGTTAGGCGCGCTACGCACGTCGATGCTACAAGACATGGAAGCGGGCAAGGCATTGGAGATAGATGCCTTGATCGGCGTGGTGCATGAGATCGGCCAATTGCTTGATATTAAAACGCCGAATATTGCCGCCTTGTTTGGCTTAGCGCGCTTGTTTGGACGCATGCATGGCTTGTATCCGCAGGCTTGATGGCGCGATAGGTGGGAACGGTGAGAAAAAAGACCAGCGCATATTGGCTGGTCTTTTTTGCTTCAAAGCATGCGTTATTTGGCAAATCGTTCCAAGTTGCGTTGGGATAGGTGTGTACATAGTTTTCGTCGCCACCCCAGTTATTTGGTTCGTCTGGATAAAAATTGGTATAGGTCACAGCGTCGCCGTTAGACCATGCAAATGCGTTAGCGCCAGTGCGATACATGCCTATCCATAGTGCATGCGATTGACCGAAGGTGGTATTGATAAAGGTATTTTCGTCGGCGCTATTGACGGCGACTAAATGACCACCGTGGGCGCTCGCTAAGGTTTCGCTATTGGTCCAGTTGTCAGGCGACAATTCGGTATGGCTATGGCCTTGGAAGACGAAGGTCGGGCCAACGATGGTAACAGCTTGGGCTGAGGTCGCAAATGTGGAAGACAAAACTGCGGCGGTGGCTAATTTTTAAACATAGACATAAGATTTTCTTGAAAATATTTATATTGTACAAAGTGTATGCATGTTGAGGCTGATCAGGTATTTGCTTATTGCGCACTGATCGCCTTTGAAGAATTATTTGTTTGGCAATGATTGTGTTTGGCGTGGCAATTGCAATGCAATGCAATTTATCAACAAGAAAAGCTTATCGAAGTGTTTTTTGTTAATTAATAATGTAATGCTGAATGAATAAGCTGGTGGAGTTGCCACTACTTGAGGAGAACAAATGTATAACCCGACCCATTTTGCAGAAAACGATCAAACAATTTTATTTGAGCTGATACGTCAATTTCCGCTCGCTTGCATTGTCATGTTGCGCGACGGCAGCTTGGATGCGAATCATATCCCGCTCTTATTGCGCACTAAAGCAGATGGTACTGTGGTGTTGGTG
Source organism: Burkholderiales bacterium (assembly GCA_016197345.1). Classification (GTDB taxonomy): domain Bacteria; phylum Pseudomonadota; class Gammaproteobacteria; order Burkholderiales; family Burkholderiaceae_D; genus JACPVY01. The sequence goes on along the minus strand of JACPVY010000453.1, from coordinate 191 downwards.
GGGCACGTTGCCCGGTCCAATCCAATCGCCAAGTGTGTACAAGCAGAAAATTGTCTGGTCATTTTTCAAGCTGCCGATCACTATATTTCTCCTGCTTGGTATGCGGCCAAAAAAGAAACGGGCAAGGTCGTGCCGACGTGGAATTATTCAGTGGCGCATGTGCAAGGCAAATTACAGGTGATCGATGAGGT
>JACPVY010000452.1 GCA_016197345.1 Burkholderiales bacterium | reverse complement strand
CGATACCACTTCACAATAAAAAGTGGTGTTTCTCGGCTCAACTAAATCCGCCAACAGCTTCATTTTATTGGCAATCATATTCGCACGTGCCTGCTGTCGCTGCACATGCACGCTAGCGATGAGCTCCTTGGTTGAATTTCGATCTAGGCCCTCAACCTGTTTGACACTGCCTTTGAAATTACCTGCTGTCATGCTGCGGGTGATGCTACGCGTGGCTTCTTGCCCGGCGTTGTGTCTCGCCGTCATTAAAAAAGCCTCATTCTGTGCTGCCATTTTCGCTTCTTCTGCCGCGACTAATACACCGATGTCGGTTGGCTGATGTTCGGTGTTCCAAAAAACGATTTTTCTCATTTGTTCAGTTTCAATCAATAATTATCCCAACAAGCCAAGCGAAAGCAGCAACGGTCTAGCCTAGACTAGACACGGATTTGAACGGCAAAATGTATGCAAATGCAGAAAAACCAATCATGCCGCGCATGCTCAGGCGCTAAGACGACTGCGCTAAACGCAAAGTTGAATCAATCAAAGAAAGATCAAACAGGCAATGAATTGTTTTTCTGAAGTGACAAGCGCTATGACTTGGGGGCTTGGTAGGTGATGCAGTGCGAATCAAGGACTATCACTGCGTTTTTGTAAAAAGAACCGACATTATATAACAATAAATTTTTTACAACGATTCGACTAAGCAGTCAGCAATACATACCGCTCCTCAATTGCGGCTATATGCCGCTACGGCACGAAATGGTAGAAATTCATCGCATTTAGGCGCATGTGTACCGCAACCTCAAGCAGCAATGAGGCGCTTAAGCTCTGGAACACAAGAGCCACAACTGGTGCCGCACAATAGCTTTTGCTGCAAACTGCATAGCCGCGTTGCGCTATCTCCCGCCGCTAATTGGGGCAAGGCTTGCAGAATCGCACTTTCGCTGACATTCAAACATTGGCACACGACACGCTCGGTCACGACCATCGCCGCTGGCGCTTGCTTGCCTGCTTGCAGCAACAAACGCCCCAATTCAGCCACTGGTAAGGCCTGCTCCAAATACGCTTTCAACCAGGCGCTAGCGGCTACATCGCCAGCTAGGGCCACTGCTCGCAAACACCCTTCTTCCAAGGCGATATAGCGTCCCAAACCGCGTTGTTGATCTTCATAGCGCAGCACAGTCGCCGCATCCAAACCAAACAACGCCAACAATGCCTGCATTTGCGGCGCAGGCAAAGCAGCATGAGCAGCGGCGCGCAGCCACACACCAACGCGTTGGCGTCCAAATAAGGTGCAAGTGGCAAAGGCAAACTGTGGGAAAAACTGGCGCACCGCCATTTGCAAGCGCAGGGCTTGGCTTTCTTCCACCCACGCAAATACCTGCAAATGCCAAGGTAATTGCAGCTTTTGAATCTGCACCGCCGCATGTTTTAATTCGGGTTGTTTCGACACAGGATCGCAGACGGGCAAGGTCAAGCTATTGACGCCAAAACTCGTCGCACCCTGCGCATCTGTGCCAGACAAATACTCTTCGCCCCAATGCATTGCAATAAACGCTTGGCTACTCCGTATTTCGTCACTGCCGACAACTGGCAAAATCTGGCTACCACGGCGGCTACTGACTTGCACTAAATCGCCATCTTGCAAAAAGCGTAATGCCATCTCGCTTTTTGCCATCAACACCTGCGGTTGTGGCGCATGGGCAAACATTTGTGCAACCGTGCCGGTGCGACTCATACCATGCCATTGATCGCGCAAACGGCCCGTATTCAGGTGAAAAGGAAAACGCGCACTCACCGCTTCAGCGACGGGCTGATAGGCGGTATTGGCGAAACGCGCGCGGCCATTCGCGGTGGCAAACACAGCATCTTCGTACAAGCGCGCCTTGCCAGTTGAAGCGCCCGCAGGGAAAGGCCATTGCTGCGGCGCTTGCGCCAGTAACGCATAACTTAGCCCCGTGATATCTAAATCGCGGCCACGGGTGGATTCTCTATGCTCTAACCAAATTTGCTCAGGATCAGCGTAAGCGAACAAGCGATGTCCCGCTTTCGCCGGCAAGCGTTGTTCTAACTCGCGTGCAAATTCGCAGACGATTTCCCAGTCATGCTTAGCCTGTCCCGGTTTAGGCAATATGGCATGACAACGCGAGATGCGCCGTTCCGAATTGGTGACAGTGCCGTGTTTTTCGCCCCAAGTGGTGGCGGGCAGCAGCACATCAGCATAGGGGATCGTCGCCGTGTTGTGAAAAGCTTCCTGCACAATCACCAACTCGGCCTGCTCCAGAGCCGCGCGTATCAGTTTTTGATCAGGGAGTGATTGCGCAGGATTGGTGCAGGCTATCCAGAT
>JACPVY010000451.1 GCA_016197345.1 Burkholderiales bacterium | reverse complement strand
GAAGTTGTGATCACTACGAATTTAATAGCTGACTATGCACGTTCTATGTGGGCCAATGGCCGATTTGGCTCACAACTTCGAGTGAAAACACTGCGTGGCGCCTTATGTTGCCGCCGCGGTCGGCGCCTGTCATCCCAGGCAAAGCCCTGGGTCACAGACACGTCAGGCACCCATAAGCTGCCGTGCGCATCAACTCAAAACAAGGCGCAGCGCATGAAGAACAATCCAACCACCGATTTGCCAGGCTGGGGCGAAATGCCGAAGCGGCCCGGGCTGTACCTGTCTCTCTCGCACGGCCGCGACTTTCCACAACAAATACTGAAGAAGCAAGGCTTTGCCGGCCCCAAGATCGGCCCGCTGCTTTACATGAAAACGCTGTATGCCCAGCTGGTGACGCTGCGCTTTGCCAACCTGCGTGACGCCAAGCGGTTCTTTCCGGATGCCACACTTGTTGTCAACACGCTTGACGTGGTTGAGGGCACTTTGGTGTTTGGGGACAAGTGCTATGGGAATTGGGATGTTTGCTTTATTGCGGAGGAGTTTTGCCTTCGGCGCTAGTCATCCGAAGTCACCCTTCTGGTTTCCGGCCTCGGGCATACTGCGCGTGAAACAGAGGATCACATATGCCGGGTGCAAATACCAATTGGACGCGACGCGAAACTTTGGCGGCACTTTATGTCTATTTACTTCTACCTTTCGGGCAGCTGCACAGGGGACAACCGAAGATAAAACAGCTGGCAAGTTGGATTGGCAGAACACCAAACTCGGTTGCTCTCAAGCTAGTCAATCTTGCGAGTCTTGACCCGCAAATTCAGGCACGGGGCTTGAGTGGCATGGGCAATGTTTCGAACCTCGACAAGCAAATTTGGAAGGAGCTTCATCAAGACTGGGATCCTGTTGCGCTTGAGGCGGCTGCTGAGTACGAGAGTCTGGCCATGGGCCATCGCGTTACCCCGGACGAAGACCTCAATTTGGAGGCCGAGACACCGACCTTTGGCGAAGGCAAGACTCGCTCAACAACAATAGAAGTCCGGGTCAATCAGGCGCGCTTTAGAAAGTCAGTTTTAGCCAGTTACAACGCAACGTGTTGCATCAGCGGGCTCCAACACGAAAATCTGGTGATCGCCAGCCACATCGTGCCTTGGAGTGAAGATACGCACAACAGACTCAATCCTCAAAACGGCCTTTGTCTATCTGCGCTGCATGATCGAGCGTATGACCAAGGCTTGATCACTGTCACGCCAGATTTCGTGGTCCGCGTCTCGAAGAAGCTCACTGCGAACGCAGGCGATACCTTTATGCAGGAAAGTCTATTGCGCTACGACAACCAAGCGATTCACTTGCCTGAACGCTTTCGACCGGCGCCGGAGTTTCTCGCGCGGCACGCACGGACCCATCACTTCATTGACT
>JACPVY010000450.1 GCA_016197345.1 Burkholderiales bacterium | reverse complement strand
CGCATGCGGATTTGATGCGCATCATGCCGGGGCCAGATTTCCCTGGTGGTGGGCAAATCATTACGCCAGCGAGCGCGATTAGCGATATGTACGATGGCGGGCGCGGCAGCATGAAGGTGCGGGCGCGCTGGAAAATCGAAGAAATGGCACGCGGCCAATGGCAAGCGGTGGTGTATGAATTGCCGCCCGGCGTTTCTAGCCAAAAAGTGGCAGAAGAAATCGAAGAGTTGACCAATCCTAAAGTCAAACTCGGCAAAAAAGCACTGACGCCAGAGCAAATCAGCTTGAAGCAAGTGATTTTGAATCAGTTAGACACGATACGCGATGAATCGGGCCGCGCTGCACCTGTGCGCTTGGTATTCGAGCCAAAATCGAAAAACCAAGATCAAACCGAATTCATGCACATGTTGCTGGCGCATACCTCGCTCGAGACTAGCGCGTCGATCAACTTGGTGATGATAGGTGGCGATGGCAAACCACAGCAAAAAGGCTTGCGCCAGATTTTGCAAGAGTGGATCGCGTTCCGCTTTGAAACGGTGACACGTCGCAGCCAATATCGCCTGCGCAAAGTGGATGACCGTATCCATATTTTGGAAGGCCGACAAGCGGTCTTGCTCAATATCGACGAAGTGATACGTATCATTCGCGCCGCAGATGATCCGAAAGCCGATTTGATCAAGGCATTTAGCCTTTCCGAGCGACAAGCGGAAGATATTCTCGAAATCCGTTTGCGCCAATTGGCAAAATTGGAAGCGATCAAGATCGAACAGGAATTGGAGCAATTGCGCAAAGAGCGTGCAGGTTTGGCCGATATGCTGGACAACCCAGCCACCATGAAGCGCGCCATCATCCGCGAAATTGAAGCCGATCAAAAGCAATTTGGGGACACACGCCGCACCGTAATCGAAGAAGCACAACGCGCCGTCGCTGAGCAAAAAGTGCTGGACGAACCTGTCACCGTGATTATTTCGGAAAAAGGTTGGGTACGGGCGCGCACAGGCATTGGCCACGATGTGAATCAATTCACGTTCAAAGCGGGCGATGCGATGTATGGCGCATTTGAATGCCGCACCGTCGATCAATTGCTGGTGTTCGGTAGCAAT
>JACPVY010000449.1 GCA_016197345.1 Burkholderiales bacterium | reverse complement strand
CTTAGATCGGTTTGCAGATGCGTATACGGGAAGAAACCACGGGGAACACTGGGATCACGGGGGAAGAATTGGGAAAAAGGCTTTGTTTTCCCCGTATGCCCCGTGCTCCCCGTGGTTGAATTTCCATACAGGCAATTGAAAACCGATCTAATAAAGCTAAGCCAAAATAGTCGTCCCCAAATGTCTTGGAATTCCAATAGGAGGATTTTTACAAGTGAACGATCGCTATTATCTCCGCGCAGGCGTAGTTCTGTTCATTTCTACGATATTGGGACTTTACTTCATTTATGGTCGCGACCGGGTGTCAGCAAGTTCCTATTCGACCTCATCAAATGTCGTCTCAAATCAAGACCATCTTCCCGGCAACAGTTTGTGGAATTTGGTAAGCCGTGCGTTTGGAAAAAGCACGCCGACAACTCCAGCTTGGCCGCTTTCGCTTGCCGGAGCCGGCGGCTCAAAGGCCATTCAAATGGGATGTTCGACTCCGAGTTTCGCGGCGGCTCCAACATCGCCGGAACCCGTCGGCCCAGATGCGCATTATGTCGGCGTAGGCGATATCAATGGAGATTCCCACCTGGACATAGTCACGACCGATAATGATTCGGCTTCGCTGACAATACTGTTGGGCGATGGCACTGGGAATTTCACAGCCACTGCCAGCACACCGTTTTCCGTGGGCACAAACCCAGGCGACGGAACCTTCACTCCGGCTTCAGGCTCGCCCGTCGTATCAGTAGGCGCTCCATTCCACGCCGTAATCGGAAACTTCAATGCCGATGCCAATGCCGATTTGGCAGTCGCCAATCTGATAGGCGACACTGTGACGATCTTTTTGGGCGACGGAAGTGGAGGCTTCAGTCAATTTGGCAGCGCCATTCCTGCTGGCACATTAACCGCGTTTCTCGCCTCCGGGGACTTCAACGGAGATTCAAATACCGACCTGGCCGTAGTAAACCGCATAAGCAACAATCTGATCGTATTTCTGGGCAACGGAAATGGCGGTTTCAGTCAGGCTCCCGGATCACCATATACTGTCGGCACAGCGCCAATGGCCGTTGCCGCAGGAGACTTGAACTTGGACGGCAAACTCGATCTGGCTGCCGCCAACGAAAGCGACGGCAACACGAACATTTTGCTTGGAAACGGAGACGGCACATTCACTCAGTCAGCCATCGTCACCAAAGGCCAGTTGCCAACGCATCTGGCTTTGGCGGATTTCAATGAAGACGGCAAGCTGGACATTGGCACTTCGGACGCAGGCGACAACACGGTGACGATCTTGTTGAACACCTGCAATGCCTGCACGAGCATTACGGTCAATCCGACGACAATTGCGACAGGCACTGTCGGAACAGGTTACAGCGAAACCTTCACCGCCACCGGAGGAACTTTTCCTTACAGCGTCATGCTGACTGGAACACTGCCAACCGGTTTGTCATTCACCGATCCGACACTTTCAGGAACACCGACACAAAGCGGCAGCTTCCCAATCACGGTCACGGCGATGGACAACAACGGTTGCCCCGGCAGCCGCAATTACACTCTGGTCGTCAATTGCCAGACAATCACAGTTGACCAAGCCACGATTCCAAGTGGAACAGCAGGCACGACTTACAGCCAAACCTTTACTCAGACCGGCGGCATAGGCACAACGACTTTCAGTCTGACCGGAATTCTGCCGACCGGAATAACTTTTTCAGGCGCGACGCTTTCAGGAACGCCGACTCAGACCGGCAGCTTCCCGATCACTGTCACCGCAACTGATTCAAACGGCTGCACCGGCAATCGCGGCTACACGCTGGTCATTAACTGCCAAAACATCACGGTCAATCCCGCGACAATCCCGGCGGGAATCATCAGCACGGCTTACAGCCAAACTTTCACCCAAGCTGGAGGCATCGGCACAACGACTTTTGCTTTGACCGGGACTTTGCCAACCGGGCTTACTTTCTCTGGCGCAACACTTTCGGGAACGCCGACTCAATCAGGCAGCTTCCCTGTCACAGTTACGGCAACTGATTCCAACGGATGCACCGGCAATCGTG
>JACPVY010000448.1:1303-4910 GCA_016197345.1 Burkholderiales bacterium | reverse complement strand
TGCAGCGCATGCGCGATGGCGAAAAGCAATTCAATAAGGCTGTCACCGTTTTTGAAAACACCGCGCAAGGCTTAGCGCCCGGCTTTCAAGAAGATGGTTTCGTCAAACCAGAGCGTGTGTCCCTGATTGAAGCAGGGCGCTTAGTCGGCAGCATGATTTCACCCCGCACTGCGCAAGAATACGGTTTGCAAACCAATGCCGCTGATGGTGGTGAAGGCTTGGCAGCGATGGAAATGGCAGGTGGCGATTTGCCACTAGCCGACGTGCTGAAAAAATTAGGGACGGGTATCTACATCAGCAATCTGTGGTACCTCAACTATTCAGACCGCACCGCCTGCAAAATCACTGGCATGACACGCTTCGCTAGCTTTTGGGTCGAAAACGGCGAAATCAAAGCCCCGCTGAATGTGATGCGTTTCGACGATACGCTATTCGATTTGCTAGGCGACAAATTAGTCGGCTTAACCAGCGAAACTGAAATGCTGATCGACAACGACACCTACGACCAACGCGGCGACCATTGCGCCCGTTTGCCGGGCGCGTTGATTAAGGATTTTGCGTTTGTGTTGTAAAGATTGCGTAGGGCGAGCGGCATGCCGCTCGTCGCCTTGCGGGCGATTCGCCCACCGAAGTAATGTAGGGTGGGCGACTCGCCCACCAAAACTGTGACAAGTGATAGACTTAATTCCTAGCTTTGCATTGTCGTATGGGCATAATTCGACAACCGTAGCAAAGTGACACACTAAATTTGTGGTTCGCGTCTGTACAACATCCGCCCATTTATGATCCCTATCCCCAGAGGTGCATCATGCAAGAATCCCCCGATATCACCGAATTCGACGGCCACTGCACCTGCGGCCACGTTCACTTCCGCATGCTCAGCAAGCCAATGTTCGTGCACTGCTGCCATTGCACTTGGTGCCAACGCGAAACTGGGACAGCCTTCGCCCTCAACGCGATGATAGAAGCCGAACGCGTCGAACTCCTGCAAGGCAATATCGAAGTCATCCACACCCCCAGCAACAGCGGCAAAGGCCAACACATCAGCCGCTGCCCGCACTGCAAAATCGCGCTATGGAGCAACTACGCGGGCGCTGGCGAGCGAATCCGCTTCGTGCGCGTAGGCACGCTCAAGCGGCGCGATCTGCTACCACCCGATATCCACATTTTCACCTCGACTAAATTGCCGTGGGTGGTGTTACCTGACGGCGTGCCAGCGGTGGCGGAATATTATAAGAGTGTGGAGTATTGGCCAGCGGAGAGCTTGGCGCGACGGGCGCAGGTGTTGGCGAAGTAGGGCAGAGTAACATTAGCGCATCTCTTTGGGTAACCTGCCATGCAGTGACATGTCTAGATAAACTCCAGCAAAAAGGAATCCTGCTATGTCCCCAATGTTGCTTGATCAAGATTCGATTCGGCCACGCTGCAAATTGCCGTATACCTATGCCGATGGTCAAACCATTGAAATTGGGGACACCTTGCGCTATGGTACTCAGCAAGTGGTGCTGGTTGATTTGCTGGCTGATGCCGAGACCGCTGATCCGACTGAAGTTCCCAGTTCAGAACAAGCCTTATTGGTGCAGCGTGACGGCGTGTTTTTTACACTTTATCAGCAAGGTTACAATGCGGTTTTGCTGGCACGCGCGAACGAACCACAAGCGCAGCCGCAGGTGGCCGATATTGCGCAGCGGGCCGATCAAGGGGAGGCAAATGCGATCTATCATCTAGCTCGGCTGTATAGCGTTGGCGATGGTGTGTCCCGAAATGAGATGCTGGCCAAGCACCTATATCATCTCGCTGCGCAGAAAGAGCATCCAGCAGCAGCCTATAGCTATATTTGGTATTTATCCGATAGTGTGGAAGATGTAGCGGAGCGCTTTGCTTGGCTCAGTCTGTCGGCCCGTCTTGGTTATGCGAGTGCGATGTACTATTTGGGTGAAGCCTATGAACAAGGTTTGGGCGTTGCGCCAGACCCATATTTAGCCAAATTTTGGACTGCGCACTGGCGCTCCATTTATCCGCTAGGGCGGGATTGGGAGGCCGAGTTTGATGCAAAGATGGCGCAATTGCGACTAAGCACGCCAGCATGTGATGCTAGCGCGAGTTATGACGAAGCGCATAAAATTTTGGGGACATACCAAAGCCCTAGCGACATTTTGCATGCGGTGGAATTATTAGAAATGGCCGCCGCCGCAGGATACGCCAAAGCACAACTACACCTCGCCGAACTTTATCTACAGGGACATATCGTTCGCTATAACAAAGACCTTGCCCAATATTTTTTGCAAGCAGCAGAAAAAAGTAGCGATCCCAATATCCTATGCCGACTAGGCGTCCTCTATGCTGAAGATGAATATGGCATCAAAGATCTCGCGCGTGCTACCAAACTATGGCAGATCGCAGCAGCGCAGGGACACGCCCAAGCGCAAACGCAACTGGGGCAATTCTATGAAAGCGGCATTTTCTTCGCACAAGATTACGCGAAAGCGCTCACGCTATACCTGCAAGCTGCCGAGCAAAACCAATCCTTTGCCTTGTGGCATCTCGCACAAATGTATCAAGAAGGAAAAGGCGTTACACCAGACGCACAACTGGCTTTTCGTTATGCCAAGCAAGCAGCAGATATCACTGGTATCAGGAGTGTCGCGATCACCAAGGCTAAATCTTTAGTGGGGAGCATGTATGAAAGTGGCGAAGGTGTCCCAATCGATTTGAAGCTCGCGCAGAAATACTATCTTTCTGCAGGCGGTGAGGGTGACGCACTGGGTCAATACAAAGTCGGTTTGAAGATGGAACAGGAAGGCAATACGCAATACACCCACATCACGATGGATTGGTATCGCAAAGCGGCTAAGCAGCATCATGCAGAAGCGGCCTATCGCCTCGCACAATTTTTTCAACGTGGCGCGCCAGTTCGCCCCAGCCGTGCGCAATACCAGCACTATCTCGAACTAGCCGCCCAGAATGGGCATCAACAAGCCGCGACTGATTTGGCACATCTGCAAACTAATATGCAACCCGAGCTGCCGGAAATTTTGCATGAGCATGGCGAATTGCGTGATCTATATCACGAGTTGCAGGATTATGAAGGGACAGAGCCGTGGCAAGACGTTGTTCTCGCAAAATGGGACAGCTTTTTGCCAGCGCGACGCTATTTCCTCGATCTCAGAAATCGGCCATGTAAGGATCAACCTTGGCCAGAACTTTACAATGGTGAAAGCACCAATCTTTACGCCTTGTCGCGCGTGAGTGATTTGCTCTTGCTGCGCTTTCAAACTGGCGCATTTGATTCGTATGCCGGGTTAAATCTGGCCTTAGAAAATTACTGCGCCTTCTTCGAGCATCTCGGTTTCAGCATCCACACGCCCAGCCAATTTCATCCGTTTTATTGCGAAATCGTGGCAGTTGAGGAAAGCAATAGCGGGAGCATTGACATCGTCGAACAAGTTTGGCCTGCGGTGATGCTCGGTAATTTGATGTTTGTTCGGGCTGGCGTCAAAGTCACTGCACCAGCGCACTTGCTCAGCGCTGGCTTGGCAGATCGCTCTTGCTTGTATTGGACCCACTGGCGCAGAAATCGCCCGACGACTGATCAATCCGTCGGCTG
>JACPVY010000448.1:0-1275 GCA_016197345.1 Burkholderiales bacterium | reverse complement strand
ATTTGGGGGACAGATTTGCCTATAACGTCGGCGAAAAGGGGGACGCATATGACCTTGGGCAAGGTTTGCCGGACGACGATGCGATGAGTGACATGTCAATTGCTGCGCGCATCGAATTTTTGAAACAGCGCTGTTTGACGCTGGATGCGTACAGGGCGAAGGTTGAAAACAGGGGATACTACCCGTATGACGATTATTTGGTGGAAGAAAAGCAGAAATAGTGGCAGGTAGTTGTTGTATAGCGTAAATAGAAAGTAGCGCGTGCGGCATGTTTTTACGATTGGTTGGTATATACTCGGTTGCTATTGTTTTGCGTATTGGTACTTCTTTCGTGGCGCTTTGTTCGACCACGCCTTCAGGCCAGAGAAAGCTTGAGATATGCCAGCAACGAAATCAACTGCAACTTCATCGACTGCTGCAATAGCGTCGCCTTCGGCTGGCCAACTACGCTGGCTACACCTCTCTGACATCCATTTCTGGGGCAAAAACGATTGGAAAGACGAGGCTGCGCGGCGTAAGTTAATCACCTTGCTGAAAGATAAATTTGCCGATGGCAGTTTGCCTAAGCCAGATTTGATTTTCTGCACAGGGGATATAGCGCAAGGCGAGACCAAGCCCAATGAGCTAGCGGCGCAATACGCATCTGCGCAGAAATTTTTCGATCAAGTATTGCAAACGTGTGGCTTGGCGAAAGAGCGCTTGTTTGTGGTGCCGGGTAATCATGATGTCAATCGCAATAGCGTGAATGCCATTTTTCAAAAGGGATTGCGTGGTGAGGGCTTAGCCAGCATCGCCGACAGTTGGGCCAAGCAAGACAATGTTTTTGACGATGCCCTCAAGCGTATGCACGAATACGCCCACTTCATTTCCACCTACCTGCCACACCAACACCCTAGCGATGACGAAAAAGCGCGCCTGTGCTATCGCCATGTGCAAGAAATCAACGGCTTGCGCATCGGCATTGCGGGCTTTAATTCGGCGTGGTCATGCTATGACGACCATGACCAAAATCAACTTTGGTTAGCGGGTGAGTGGCAATTCAATGCGGCAGATACCGCGTTTCACGATAAGACTGATGTGCGCATAGGTTTGATGCATCACCCGGTTTCTTGGCTGCAAGCAGAGGAATCCACTCTTGCTAAGAAACGCATCCGCAGTCAATTCCATTTTTGGCTACACGGCCATGAGCACGAAGCTTGGGTGACGCCGACCGATGGCGAGGTGATGATAGCGGCAGGGGCGGTCAACGCGAAAAGCGATAGCGAATTTGGGATT
>JACPVY010000447.1 GCA_016197345.1 Burkholderiales bacterium | reverse complement strand
TTCATTGAATAAATGATCGATTTGCATTTCCGTCAGCACAATCGGCAGCAAACCATTTTTAAAACAATTATTGAAGAAAATATCGGCAAAGCTAGGCGCTAAAATCGCTTGAAAACCATATTGCTGCAAAGCCCATGGCGCGTGCTCACGCGAGGAACCACAGCCGAAATTTTTGCGCGCCAGCAAAATTGAAGCCCCGGCATAGCGTGGTTCATTCAGCACAAAATCGGGATTCGCCCGGCGCTGGGCCGGGTCTTGCCCCGGTTCGCCATGATCTAAATAACGCCATTCATCAAACAAATTTGCGCCAAAACCCGTGCGCTTGATCGACTTCAAAAACTGCTTAGGGATGATGGCATCGGTATCGACATTCGCCCTATCCAGCGGCACCACCAAACCTTCGTGAATATTCAATTTTTCCATGATGTACGCTTAAAAGCATTCCATTCAAAAATCCAATTCATCCCCAATAAAGGGACAGACGGCTAGCACGAAGTTTTTCGTAGGGCGGACATATGTTGTCCATCAATGTTCGGGCACATGCCTACCACCTTTGATCTTCAAAAAACTTTTGCATGACTATTGTTAATTTCACTGCTAAAAACAACATGCAAATTAGTCATCGGCAATGGTGGACGAGGTGCCCGGAAAGCGACGAGCGGCAGACCACTCGCTCTACGATTTTTTTGCGACAGCCTCAAAATAAGGGGACAGACGAGCAACTAAGCAGTGCGCTTATTTCTTCGCAGCGCCTTCCACCACTTCGCCCGCTTTTTTGACGTCTTTGCCTATCCCTTGCACGGTATTGCAGGCACTAGCACTGATTGCAATAGCAACGATTGCCAATAGCGTGATAATTTTTTTCATGATGATCTCCTTCAAAAACAATTCTTAAACATGGATTAGCGGATTTGCCGCACATCGACAAAATGCCCGGCAATCCCAGCCGCTGCCGCCATCGCTGGGGACACTAAATGAGTACGGCTACCCTGCCCTTGGCGACCTTCAAAATTACGATTCGAGGTCGATGCGCAGCGCTCGCCCGGCTCCAAGCGATCAGCATTCATCGCTAAGCACATCGAACACCCCGGTTCGCGCCACTCAAACCCCGCAGCGCGGAAAATCTGATCCAAACCTTCACGTTCAGCTTGTTCTTTCACCAAGCCAGAGCCAGGTACCACCATCGCTAGGCTGACATTCGACGCGCGAAACTTGCCACGCACCACGGCGGCAGCTGCGCGCAAATCTTCAATGCGGGAATTAGTACATGAACCGATAAAGACTTTATCAATGCGGATATCGGTCAAGGCAGTGTTGGGTTGCAATCCCATATAGACCAGCGCTTTTTCAATCGCATCCCGTTTATTCGGATCTTTTTCAGCATCGGGATCAGGTACGCGGCCATCAATCGGTAACACCATTTCAGGCGAGGTGCCCCAAGTCACTTGTGGTTTGATGTCAGCCGCATTCAAATTGACGACGAGATCAAAGCGGGCGCCGGGATCGGAATGCAGGGTATTCCAATAGGCACAAGCGCGCTCCCAATGCGGGCCGCTAGGGGAAAATGGGCGGCCACGTAAATAATTAATCGTGGTGTCGTCGACGGCGATCATGCCAGCGCGCGCGCCCGCTTCAATTGCCATATTACAGACCGTCATCCGTCCTTCCATCGACATCATGCGTATCGCCGAACCAGCAAATTCAATCGCATAGCCAGTACCGCCGGCCGTGCCAATTTTGCCAATGATGGCCAGCACCACGTCTTTTGGCGTCACGCCCGCAGGCAGCACACCATCGACTTGTACTAGCATGGCTTTGGATTTTTTAGCGAGCAAGGTTTGCGTGGCTAGCACATGCTCGACTTCAGAGGTGCCGATGCCATGTGCTAAGGCACCAAATGCACCATGGGTGGAGGTATGGGAATCGCCGCAGACGACCGTCATACCCGGCAAGGTAGCGCCTTGCTCAGGGCCAATCACATGCACGATGCCTTGGCGGCGATCACTCATGCTGAAATAGGTCAAACCATATTCTTTGGTATTGGCGTCTAGCGTTTCGACTTGCAAACGGGAAATGGGGTCAAGAATGCCTTGGCTACGATCCGTGGTGGGGACATTATGATCGGCCACTGCAAGATTAGCGGAAACGCGCCAAGGTTGACGCCCTGCTAGTCTTAGCCCATCAAATGCTTGTGGACTGGTGACTTCATGCACCAGATGGCGGTCGATATACAAAATCGTGGTGCCATCTTCCTCGCTATGCACCACATGCGATTCCCAAAGTTTGTCGTAGAGCGTTTTTGCCATAATTAGACCAAGCTATCAGGTGCTGAATAAAAACCGGCATACATATACTTAGATATATAGATATACATAAGGCCAGCGATTCAGCAAAACTTCAATCAAAAAGCTACGTGCACATTGCCTGCAGGCTATGCAAGACACTGTCGGCTATAGTCACTAGCAGCATTTGATTATGCCACATCAATGACGGCCGAGCTTGCGCACCGGAAATGGATAGCCGCCTGCGTACTTTCCCATAAGGGTGCATCGTCATGCGGCGCTCAAACTGAGTTGGCAGAATAAACTGGATGTGAGCATTGTGTGCTTACCAACATCTGCCGATTGGTGATGATAGATGATTATCGCATTTGATAATACCACAGGAATACCGCGTTTAGGTGCGCTGCAGCAAGGCAAATACGCCGCTGTTTTCAGCAGTTAGCAGGAAATAGCATAAGTTCACAGCACTTGGAACAATCTTGCCATATTTACACCTAGCTTAAGCAGCGTGACGCTCACGCACCCGTAACGCGCCCAAACAGCGGATGGCATTTTTTGATAAACCCATACGAGCGAAATACTCGTCTTCTTCCAATTGCCCGTGATCGACCAAAATGCGGATTTTGCTGACTTGATCACTCACTTGCAGCACCTGCCCGAGGGCAGACTGGCTAATTGGCGCATCACCCTGCCCTAATTTCTCGATGACGTTCACCACATTCACCGGAAAATCCCACGCTTTGGCAATACGCGAGGAAAGCAAGCGCACAGCTTGCATGAAGGCGACGCAATAGGCGTCAGAATCGGGCAGATACTGCCCTTCGTAGCCACGATCAATAATGCGAAATGCGACGATCATGCCGACGTTTTGCATCAAGCCTGCCAAAAAGCTTTCGAAAGGATCGGCTTGATATTCATTACCCAACAAATTGCAGGCATCGGCACACAATTCCGCCTGCGACCACACTTGCGGCGCGACGCGCTTGGTATAGCGGCCGTTTTGTAAATTGATAATCGGACGGAAAGCGACTTTCGCAATCAACATCCGCAAACCATTTTGCCCGAGCAACAAAACCGCGTTTTCTAAGCTATGAATGGGT
>JACPVY010000446.1 GCA_016197345.1 Burkholderiales bacterium | reverse complement strand
CACGCCGCGTGCGCGACTCAGGTGTTTTTTCCGAAGTCTATCCTTACGATATCGGCGACGAGTTTGTCCGTAATTACGGCGCAGCTGGCATCATTTTATCTGGTAGCCATAGCTCGACCCTCGAAGGCGACGCACCTGCCGCGCCACAAGCGGTGTTTGAACTCGGTGTGCCAGTACTGGGCATTTGCTATGGCATGCAAACGATGGCGGCGCAACTCGGTGGCGCAACTGAATCGGGCAAGGTACGTGAATTTGGCTACGCTGAAGTGCGCGCCCATGGTCACACTGCTTTGCTGAAGGGCATCAACGACTTCGTCACTGATGAAGGCCACGGTATGCTCAAAGTCTGGATGAGCCATGGCGATAAAGTCACCGCATTACCACCCGGCTTTAAATTGATGGGCTCGACCCCTAGCTGTGAATTCGCAGCAATGGCCGACGAAACCCGCCATTTCTATGGCGTGCAATTCCACCCGGAAGTGACACACACCTTGCAGGGCAAAGCCATCATCGGTCGTTTTGTACACGATATTTGCGGCTGCAAATCGGATTGGAATATGCCCGATTACATCACTGAAGCAGTGGCGGCGATTCGCGCTAAAGTGGGCACCGATCAAGTGATCTTGGGCCTTTCTGGCGGTGTCGATAGTAGCGTAGCTGCCGCACTGATCCACCGCGCAATTGGTGATCAACTGACTTGCGTATTCGTTGACCATGGCTTGCTACGCCTGAACGAAGGCAAGATGGTGATGGATATGTTTGGCAAAAATCTCGGCATGAAAATCATCCATGTCGATGCCGAAGCCCAATTCTTGGGCCATTTAGCGGGTGTCTCTGATCCCGAACAAAAACGCAAAATCATCGGCCGCGAATTTATCGAAGTCTTCCAAGCCGAAAGCGCAAAATTGACGGACGCGAAATGGCTGGCGCAAGGCACGATTTATCCTGACGTGATCGAAAGTGCAGGTAAAGGCAAAAAGGGACACACGATCAAGAGCCACCACAACGTCGGCGGCTTGCCAGACACGATGAAGCTGCAATTGCTAGAACCTTTGCGTGAATTGTTCAAAGACGAGGTGCGCGCGCTGGGCGTAGCGCTAGGCTTGCCTCACGAAATGGTCTATCGCCATCCATTCCCTGGCCCCGGCTTAGGGGTGCGGATTTTGGGCGAAGTGAAGAAGGAATATGCCGATTTGCTCCGTCGCGCCGACGCCATCTTCATCGAAGAATTGCGCAATAGCACAGAAAATCTCCCCGTCTTATTGGAAAATTCACCGCGTAATTGGTATGAAGCAACCAGCCAAGCGTTTGCCGTATTTTTGCCTGTGAAATCGGTCGGCGTGATGGGCGATGGCCGCACTTACGAATACGTGGTGGCCTTACGTGCGGTGCAAACGCAAGACTTTATGACGGCGCACTGGGCGCATTTGCCGCATGAATTATTGGGACGGGTCTCGAACCGTATCATCAATGAAGTGAGAGGGCTCAATCGCGTCGTGTATGATATTTCGGGTAAGCCGCCGGCGACGATTGAGTGGGAGTGATCACACGCCTAGCGTCAGTTGATAGTTGATGGTAGCAATACACATAAGCCCGCGTTGATAAATAATGCGGGCTTTTTTGCGTTTGCGAACTGATTCCGACTGGTGTTGTACCGTAGCGGCAAACACACTATCCTAAATTGACAGATACAATCATCATCGTCGGTGATGAAAACGTATATACTTCGTTCGTACATTTTATGGAGGCTTTATGTCCAAGGAAGCTGTTTTTACGATGAAGCTGGAGCCAGAATTGCGTGCCGATTTCATGGCCGAAGCAGAGGCCGCACACAGGCCAGCGTCTCAGGTCGTGCGAGAGTTTATGCGCGAATTTGTTCAGCGTCAGCGTGCCGCTCGCGAATATGACGAATTCCTGAGTCGCAAAGTGGACGCCAGCCGACTTTCGATGCGCGCTGGTGTTGGTCACTCCAACGATGAGGTTGAAGCGATGTTTGTTGCTAGGCGGGCAGCCGCGAAAGAGTAACCGTGAGAGTGCTGTGGACACCTGAAGCAATGCAAGATCGCGTTGATATCTGGGACTACATCGCGGCAGAGAGCCCACGAGCTGCCGCACGCATTGATGCTCTTTTCAGTGATGCCGCTGCTAGGTTGGCGGATTACCCGATGCTGGGGCGACTAGGAAAGATTCAAGGGACGCGCGAACTGCTCCCAACAGAAAACTATCGCTTGGTATATGAAATCAGCGCCGACACCGTCTGGATACTGGCACTCGCTCACACCGCACGCCAGTGGCCACGCGTGCGTGATTGAACAAAGTGCAGAACGCCTACTAACGCACCCGATTCTTCACCGCCGCTAGCATTTTCGGAATGCTATCTTTGCTCATGCTATCCACAATCCAGCCTAAACCGAGCGGCACTGGGCCGGGATCGGTGCTAACGTAATAACGCACGACGGTCTTGCTATCGTCGCCAGCGACCGGGTTCAGTT
>JACPVY010000527.1 GCA_016197345.1 Burkholderiales bacterium | reverse complement strand
CTTGGCCGACGCCAGACCAGCCACCGCAAACTGCGTGGTTGAAGAGTCCGGGCAATAACCGTTGCTATAACACCAGTACCCTGGGGAGCCGGTAGCTACAGTCCCTTGGTTGGCTAGCGTCCGGTCAGTGATCGTCTTGATGGCGGCAAGTACACCCGGATTGGGACCACCACTGCGCAGATAGAGCGACAGGGCCATCAGGTCAGCGCCATCTCGATAGGCATAAAAACCTGCGGGTACATGACTCGACAGGATAAAGGCTACGGCACTGTCCATTCGCGCCTTGTCAGTGGCGTTCGCCCCTGAATACCCCTGGGGCGGATCGCTAGGGACACCGCTCGCCCGCTTCTCCATGAGCGCCAGCAGCGGCAGACCTGTCGCATCCCACGCCGAACCTGTGTACGCACCGTTATTGGCAAGCCACGTAATACCCCGGTCGATCGAGGTCGATACATCCTGTTCAAAGCTGGTAACCGCTAGAGCCTGTGACGCACTAAAAGCCAACACCGCGCCACACAGCCCTCCCAGTAACTTTCCTATCAATTTCGTCTTCATGGGTTTCCCCTCCATTTGACGACTTCATTATTGACACCATACCTACAGTTTCATGAGGCTTGACCTTGTTCGCCGCAACGGATTTCCCCTCCACTGCCAAACGAACGACTGCATTTGTCTTACCCACGCTCACCACAAATACGGCAACCGCTTACCGCCATGCATCGGGCAAGCCAGCACTTATATTTCATTTGAAATACATGATATTGCGCACATTCTTGAAATCAGACTGAATCAATAGATGAGATGATTGTAAAGAAGCCCGACATCATCATGGTGTGATTGCGTTAGTTTTCACGGCCCATTGAAATACCCAAGCTGCATTGCAGGTAAAGCAACTTCAAAACGAAGATCCATGGCAAAGTGTGTTTAAGCCTATCGCCAAAAGGTTATTGGAATGGGAATGCCCAAGCCATCGAACTCTGCGCCGCTTATAAACACACCCAACTTTGAAAATCATTTCGCCACAGCATGTAAACTTTATCGACATCACTGACATGCGACACCGGACAACATGACCACACATGCTGCCAACATGGTTGCATCGGATGAAATCCAGTGACTACACTACGGCGGTGCAAGCAACCCCTAAACTCTATCCAAGACTCTTTTTCCCCTACGCGATCACCCTGATCCTGGCCACGCTGCTGGCATGGTGGATCGCCATCACCCTGTTGACCAATACGCTGGAGCGGCGGCTGGAGGATCAG
>JACPVY010000526.1 GCA_016197345.1 Burkholderiales bacterium | reverse complement strand
ATTTTGGTCGATGAGTACGATAAACCTGTACTCGATCACATCAACAATCCGCCCATAGCAACGGCGATGCGTGATTGTTTGAAGGGGTTTTATTCTGTCATCAAGGGCGCGGATGCCAAAATTCGTTTTGCCTTCATTACTGGCGTCTCCAAATTTAGCAAGGTGAGTTTGTTTAGCGGCTTAAATAATTTGCGTGACATCACCTTGACGCCTGAATTTTCTGCGCTATGCGGTTATACCGATCATGATCTGGATACTGTGTTCGCTCCCGAATTGGCGGGCCTGGATCGGGTAGAAACTAAAAACTGGTATAACGGCTACAACTGGCTAGGGGAGTCGGTGTATAACCCCTATGACATCTTGCTGCTATTGCGCGAACGCAAGTTTCGCCCTTGGTGGTTCGAGTCCGGCACGCCTAGCTTTTTGATCAAACTGCTGACTGAGCGCCAAACTTGGCTTCCTACCTTGGGTAATTTGCAAGCGGATGCCGAGCTACTTTCTACCTTCGATGTCGAAACTATTCCGACTGCCGCGCTGATGTTTCAGGCTGGCTATTTGACCATCGCAAAGGAAGAGCTGATGGGAGGTAACTACTATTACACCTTGCGCTTCCCGAATCGGGAAGTCGAGCAAAGCTTATATGGTAGTTTGCTGCGGGTATGGGCTGATGACGATGTGACACAAGTGAAAAACAAGCATGCCTTGTACTCCTTGCTCACAGCGAATGATTTGGCAGCGTTAAAAAATTTGTTTCAAGCATTTTTTTCTAGCATTCCGCATCAATGGTTGGATAACAATCCCATCGCGAAATATGAAGGCTATTACGCCAGCGTGTTTTATGCCTATTTTGTCGCCGCTGGGCTTACTGTGCAGGTAGAAGACGCTACCAATCTGGGGCGGATAGACATGAGTGTGCGCTTGGCTAATCAAATCTATTTGTTTGAATTCAAAGTGGTGGAAAGTCAGGCCAATGGCAAAGCCCTACAGCAAATTCAAGACAAGCGCTATGCCGACAAATATCGCGCATTAGGTTTGCCGATTCATTTGATAGGCGTTGAGTTTGCGAAAGATGTGCGTAATATCGTCGCTTTTGATATTGCCTTAGCTAACTAGTGGTCGAGGTAGCGCTTGCTTTGCATTACGCTTTGCCTTGATTTAAGCATTTCACATCCACCCCATACGCCGCCCACGTCCCTAGCAAATACATCGCAATATCCTGCCAGCTAAACACATTACCCAACAAAATATAAATCACGCTACCACGGCGTAGGCCTAGCATGTCTGCGAGATGGAAATATTGAGTGATTTCGACCAAGCAGGCAAAGACAAATACCCATAACGCCAGCGATTTGCGCGGCCAGTCTTTTAGGCTCAGCATGAAGAAATAAATCAGCGCTACTACTAAAAAATCACCGACGCTACCGCGGATAAAGCTTAGATCAACCAAGCGGATGGCGATGATGACTTCGATGATGAAAATAGCGATGGCGATCAGAGCGTAGCGTAAGCGTGCGGACATGGTGTGCGGCTATCAGTAATGTAGCCGCACATTATGCCCGCTTTTCTTTGTCGCAACTGCTATAGCGAATGCTTAAAAGCCAATCCGGTGATGCTTGCCCGCATTGCCTTTGACGCGAATATCATCCACTTGCAGACTGTTTCTGCCCGCTGCAACCGCATAGCCCAGCGCATCAAGCAGAGTTTTGCGCATTTCGCGAGGTGAGACATTCATCAGCTTGGCGAGCACGGCGCTAGTCAGAACCGTGTCCAATTGCTTGAGCTGTAATTCTGTGAGTAAACCCTCGTAAATGCGCTGTGCGATGCCATAGGCTTGTTCTGGCGTCGGTGCTGGCACATCGTACACTGCCATGCGGCTCAAAAGTGGCGCCGGGATGCCTTCGGTGCTATTGGCAGTCATTACCCAAAAAATCTGGCTAGCGTCGATATCGACGTCAATGAATTCATCGCGGAAATTGCGGGAGGTTTCGGGTTCTAGCAATTGGTATAGCGCAGAGAGCGGATCGGACTGGGTGGAGCCAGTGGCTTTCTCGACTTCATCCAGCAGCACGACAGGGTTGGCATAGCGTCCGCGCACTAAGCGCTCAGCAACCTTACCGCATTTGGCGCCTTTCCAGCTCGCTGAGCTGCCGCTAATAATGAAGCCAGCCGACAAGGCGTTCATGCTGATCAACTCAAATTCGGTGCCAATCGCGTTGGCTAAGCGCTTACCGAAATGAGTTTTACCGACGCCAGGCTCGCCCAGCAGCAGCACTGGCATGACATTGACGCTCGAATTGCCAGCTAGCGCTAAGCCGAGATAACGCGATAAATCGTCGAGAACTTCGGAGAAATTGGGGCATTCTTCGTATAACTCGTCGAATGCATCGGTGGAAGAAGGTTTGGTGACAAAGCGGTCAGCACCGCTATCTAACATGCGTTCGTAAAACGCATCCAGTTCAGGTAGGCGACCGTGGCTGCGTTCCATTGCGCCTTGTACTTCAGCGATGTTATACACCGGGCGGGTTTGGGCGATGGTGATAGTCATGATCCACTCCAACATGGCCACTAAGGCCGATTAGCTTGCTCGCAACTCGTTCCAAACAGCGGTTTTGCCTCGCCATACGTTGCGCGAGCTTGATGCGTATGGGCCGAGATAGTCGCTTTCGTTCCGGCATCGCAAGCGCTTAGCAAAACCGCATGCACAACTAGACTATACGAAAAAATGTCCACAAGAGAAACACCTGATTGTAAAAATTGCGACGAATCTGCAACGCTGACAATGTGGGAAAAGTCCAGAAAATTGCCGAAAAGCAACGCCTCATAAGATTTATCGGCGGAAATTTTTATTTCTTCATGGAAAATTTCCGATGATAATCTGCGGATTTTTGATGGAACGCTATAAAAAACCTAAATTCGCTTATTTTCAACTTATTTGTCTTTAAAATCTTTTAAATGCACGCAAATTTTGCTTAAAGTGCTCGTTTGAGGTGGTTGGCTTGATGCTAATCTGCGATCTCCTTCTGTTGTTGTGGAGATAATGATTTCCACACGGAATCATCCTTTCATTATTACTGGCGGGTAGTCCAGTATTTCCTGTCAAACACATGTGTACAAGTGATGTGCCACATTCACTATCGACCCTAAGTGCCTAATTTTACGCAATATTTTTTTCTGGCATGTTCTCAAGGATATGCGCTAAGTCCTTGACTTCATTAATAAAAACCTGATTCCAAGACTGGAAATCACTTGACCCACGCTGGCCCTTACTCTAAAGTGGGAATCTGTGTAGAAAAGTGTCGTTTTGTGGGATTTTTTGGGCAAAAAAGAGCGTCAGCGATCATCAACCCATCTTCAAGACGTAAATTCAACTTTCTAAAAATACAAAAGGTTTCCAGTGTTTCAAGGCGCTTCCGCAATCAATCTCGATGCGAAAGGCAGGATGTCTATTCCTGCCAAGCACCGTGACGCCTTGACCGTGAACAAATCGCCGCATGGCCGATGTCAGCCCGTGCATGGCAACGAATTTTTTTGGGAAATGCATCAGATGTCGATGTCGATAGTGCGGGCCGGATCTTAATTGCGCCGGAATTACGCGATGCAGTTGGTTTGCAGCGCGATGTCATGTTGCTCGGGATGGGCACACATTTTGAAATCTGGGATGCCGCCAAGCTCGCCGCTGATGAGCAGCAAGCTGTTGCGCAAGGCATGCCAGATGTTCTCGCTAATTTTTCCTTTTAAAGAGTCAATAAGATGCAGGTTGCGCAACATTTGCCGCACCGCACGGTGCTATTGGATGACGCAGTTGCCGCGCTGGCGATTGCGGGCGAGCGCGCGCAAGGTATCTATCTGGATGGCACCTTTGGTCGTGGCGGCCATAGCCGCCTGATTTTGTCGCAACTGGGGCCAAATGGCCGCTTGATTGCATTTGATAAAGATCCACAAGCGATTGCCGTCGCGCAAGAAATTCAAGATCCTCGTTTTGAAATCGTGCATAGAAGTTTTGCTTCGTTGCAAGAAGAGTTGGCTGCGCGTCAGATTACGCGGGTCGAAGGTATTTTGTTTGATCTCGGCATTTCTTCGCCGCAAGTTGATGAAGCGGCGCGTGGTTTTAGTTTTCGGGCCGATGGCCCATTAGATATGCGCATGGATACCACCCGTGGCCTCTCGGCTGCGCAATGGTTGGCACAAGCAACACAAGAATCAATTGAGAAGGTGATACGCAATTATGGGGAAGAACGGTTTGCTTTTCAGATTGCAAAGGCGATTGTTGCTAGCCGGGCAATCGAGCCAATTTCAAGCACACGACAGCTTGCCCAGATCGTGGCACGCACAGTCAAAACTCGGGAGAAGGGCAAGGATCCGGCAACCCGCACCTTTCAAGCTATACGGATTTTCATCAATCAAGAGCTTGAAGACTTGGAAACCGGATTAAGTAGCGCTTTTTCCAGTTTGCAAGAATATGGTCGTTTGGTAGTGATTAGCTTTCACTCGCTAGAAGATCGCATCGTCAAGCAATTCTTGGCTAGCAAAGCGAAAGTGGAACAGCCTGATCGGCGCTTGCCACTGCGCGCTGATCAACTTCCGCAACCTGAAATGCGCTTGCTGTCGCGCATGATGCCAAGTGATGCCGAAGTCGAAGAAAACCCTCGCTCGCGCAGTGCGGTAATGCGGGTTGCCGAACGTTTGCCTAGTAAGGGACAGACCGGGGGGCTGCAATGATAGGCAAAATCAACGCCTTGTTGACCTTGCTGCTCGTGCTCTCTGCATTAGCGCTAGTCAAGTCTCAATATGACGGGCGGCGTTTGTTCATCGAGCTTGAGCGCGCCCACGCGAATGCGCGCCAATTGGAGTTGGAATGGACGCAATTGCAGTTGGATCAATCGACTTTGGGCAAGCATGCGCGTATCGAAAACGTCGCCCGGCGTGAGTTGCACATGGTGGCATT
>JACPVY010000525.1 GCA_016197345.1 Burkholderiales bacterium | reverse complement strand
GTGCACACGCATGACTTGCGCTCTACGGCAACTCTGCAAAAATTGAGCTTGGCTTTTGGCAAAACGTCCCCTTGAGCTTTCCGCTGGATCTCAGAAGTGGCGCCGGTTATTTGAACAACTTTCCCCGATTTATAAGTGGACTGACGGCGGTCCTCAAACAGCCAAACTATCGGTCAGATTTTTGCGCTTCGGCGGAGGCCAATATATGAAGCGTTAAACATCGCGTTTTGCAGCGTCTTGCGCCTCAATGAATGCCTTGCGAAATGCCATTGGTTCGGAGATTCCTGTGATTGGTGCGTGCGAAGTGCCCGTTCCCGAAATTACAAGAGTTCCATAGTTCAGCATTCTTCCCATCATTCCTTGATCGACCTGGATGCTCTCGACTTTGTTGATATTGATTTCAATCGTACTGCGACGAATGAACCCATGTTTGACAATCAATCGTTTGGTCGTCACTGCAATTTCTGTCGATTTGATACGAATGTAGGCAATGCCCCAAAATACTAGACCAAGTCCGAATGCTGGTAACAGAACAAGCCCCAGTGCCAAAAGATGCCAGACCGACCAAAGACTGATCTTTCCTTGATGGACAACTTTCTCACCGCCAACAAGGGCGTCCTCAACGTAGCTGGACATGTGATATTTCGGTCATGTGAAAGGTAAGTGTAGGGCGCAAACGTATTTTGTGATGCCTAACTGTTGCCGCCGGCCTCATTTTCACCGCCTCTTCCGATCTTGGCTGGCCAGAGTCAACGGACCCAGAGCCCGCATATTCGTTTGGAATTCCGTGCTACTTAGGTGATCATCGAATATTGGCGCGTCTGTGCAAATCGATGGCGGCGGCAAAAGAAAGCCAACTGGTGCCGTAATGGGCACGCCTAGTTATTCAGAGTTTGCAGTCCCTTAGATGATCACCAATATCAGGCACACTTCGCGGATGTACGGAATACAAAAAACCGAAGATTTCAGGGGCACGTTTGCACTGGGCAAGTTCGCAGGCAAGCGTTTCTATTTCGGCCATTGGGCAACATAAAATTCATTCTTTACTTCATTTCACTGCCTCAGTCCTCGTACTGCCATACGTCGCCCTCGCAGGCTTCTTCTTGCTCGTTGGTGAAGCTGCCAGAGCAAAGGGACTGATCGCGTTGCTCGATGTTGCACTATTCCAGGCAAGCTGGATTTTTCGATGGGGAATTTACAGTATCCCGCTGCTTTGGCTGGTCCTCGTATTGGCAGGTTTCGTTACGCGGTTCAGGAGGATGGGTGCACTGATTGTCTGCTTGCTTGCAACAGGCAGCCTCCTTATCCTTGTCGTCCTTCAAACGTCTCCGATGGAGCCAGGGCAATTGCTGTTCCTCATCCCTTGTCTTGCAGTCGCAGCTATCGCCGCTTTCCTGTTCGTTCGGGCTGGAAGTGTCGGTCGGCAATGATGCCATTGCCAAGGAATTTGCATTTGTCGGTCATGTCAGGCAGTAGTTAGTAAAGGTTCAGCTACGACAACGCCCTGGCATCAACGATTAACGGTCTATACAAGGCCGAATGATTCACCGCTGGGCGCCTTGGAAGGCCCAGGAATCACTGGAACTCGCCACGCTGGAATGGGTGGCATGGTTCAACCAGCACAGACTACTGCAGCCCATCGGATACGTTCCCCCTGCCGAAGCTGAAGAAAATTACTATCGGCAATTAGCCACTCAGACCGTCATATCGGTCTGACTTAACC
>JACPVY010000524.1 GCA_016197345.1 Burkholderiales bacterium | reverse complement strand
ACCAGGCTAGCGCCCCTGCGCTGCGCGAACAGCATGACGGCAGTTTTGATATCGGCTTGCATTTCAATTTGACTGAAGGATTTGGCACAGAAACCGTGCCTAGCCTGCACAATGTGCTGCTGCGCAGCTACCTTCATCTGCTTTCCCCAGCGAAATTAGTAGAGCAATGGCAACGCCAGCTTGATGCATTTGAAGACGCCATGCATTGCGCCCCGGATTTTATCGATGGACATCAACATGTGCATCAATTCCCACTCGTTCGAGAGGCGATGTTGACGGCGCTAGCCCGCTATGCTGGCCATATGCCATGGGTGCGTAGCACTGTGGCGGCCAATCCAGCATGGGGTGGGAAAGCGAAGGTATTGCAGCGCTTAGGTGGTAGCCGTTTGGCGCAAGCGCTGCGACAACAGCACATTGCCAGCAACCACGGCTTTGCGGGGGTGTATGGCTTTGATCGTGCCGATTATGCGGCTTGCTTGGATGAGTGGCTGCCTAGCGTCCATGCAGGCAGTCTGATCATGTGCCACCCCGGCGCTAGCGTGGATCAACATGATCCGATCAGCGCCCAGCGCTTGGTGGAATATGCCTATTTGCAATCGGAGCAGTTTCCACAGCAACTAGCCAAGCACGCTGTTTGCCTGCGCCGTTTGCATGATTGCTAGGTTGCATTCATTGCCTTGAGGCTATGCGCTTAAGCCATCCAGAAAAACAAGGCCGTCATGCGCTTTTCATTGTGCTCGACACCGAAATAATTACTGGCCGAATGAACCAAATCAGCGCGATACAACAAAATGCGGTTGAATTTATTGGGCACCCGTAGCTCTTCTTGCCACGCTTCTAGCGGTAATTTGCCGACGCCTAGCGCTTCGCCCAAATGCGCATGCGGCGGGGTACACAAATTGCCGCCTAGCGTGCCATTCGGATAACGCAAGCGATAAAACGAGGTACCGCCCTCTTCCGGCGCATCGGGAGTCAAATAAATCACCGCAGCATAGCGGCATAATTTGCGGGAATCGGTATGCGGACGTGGGCCAGATTCAATCAGGCCGACGATTTGTACGTAGTTGTGGCTAACTTTCGCGCCAGCAGGCGCTTCGACTTGATACAGCTTTTTCGCACCTGTTTTTTGTTTGACCCATGCTTCGACATAGGCCAACTCTTCAGCATTCAAGGCTTGCGGGCTGCGAATCCCCGGCCAATATTCTTTCGCCCGTGGGAAGCCAAGCTCCCAATCTTCCCGTCCATAACAGCGCTGTGAAACTTCCAGCGCATTCGGTAAAAAATCATCTTGCACCCAAAAATCGCGGCCTTCGACTGGTTTGCGATAAGTGAGCTTAGGAACTTTGGCGACGCTACGGGGTTCAGGCTGGATTAACATTGTCTCGGATGATTGGGCAGTTACAGGGAGCGGCAACGACCAGTCTAGGCTGATCTCTGCCGCGAGTGTAATAGAAGCTTGTGCATTGAACAAGGTTTAAATTTGCTGCAATGCGCAAAGCTTAGCCCTTGTTAGCGACCGAGTGGGATTTTCTGTGAACTAGGCACAGGTACGGCGGTGACATTGTTTTTTGGGCTACCGTCGATCAAGCGATCAGAATATACCAAATAAATCAAGGCGTTACGCTGAGCATCGACCATCCGCACCACCCGCACATGTTTGAAAATCAACGAAGCGCGCTCGGAAAACACTTCTTCTTGCTGTGGCAAACTGCCATTGAATTTGATTTCACCGACTTGGCGACAAGCCACTGCGGCTTCCGCCTTATCTTCCGCTAAACCGAGCGCACCGCTAATGCCGCCCGTTTTGGCGCGCGACAGATAGCAACTGACACCACCCACTTTCGGATCATCAAACACATCGACCACCACTTTATGGCTAGGGCCGATCAATTTAAAGGCAGTGTTGACTTCGCCGATTTTTTCAGCCGAGGCAAAGCTCGATACGGCAAACAACGAAGCAACGACAGCCAGTTTGGTGAGGGAGTGCAGTTTCATGGGAATTCCTATTGAGGGGCAAAGTGCAGTGTAAATGGATGCGAAACGACAGATTTCAAGCTCGGGCTAGCGTTGTTTTCCTATTTGAAAATGTGCAAAACCGCAACCTACAGTGAACATTTTCACCGCAGGTTGCGCTCCTGCACATCTCAGTCTGCATCCTCCATCTCATCAATCGCGCTCCCATAGCCGCCGCCACCCGGAGTTTCGACAACAAAGATATCGCCCGCCGCCATCTCGGTTTTAGCGACATAGGACAAATGTTCTACCTCGCCATTTACCCGCAACACATAATTGCGACCAGATGCACCCTCACCACCGCCCGCCATGCCAAATGGCGCATGCAAGCGGTTATTT
>JACPVY010000523.1 GCA_016197345.1 Burkholderiales bacterium | reverse complement strand
TTCTATCAACCAGTGCTTCGTCCATCTGTTTTCGAATCGAAAACCTCGAAATCAAATTTAATGTTTCAAGCGTTTTGTTTACCAAATATAGTGTCATATTTGACAACATCTATAAATACTCAAGTTTCAATTCGATTAGTGTTTTAATTGGCATTTATCCAGCTCATTCCCACGCTCGAAATAGCGGAAAACACTGTTAGCGCCAGACCAAGTCGACCGGCCTCGATCGGACCAAACCGTGAAAATACAACTGTGGTAAACAAATTGAAAATCAAATAGCCGCTAACCCAACTCAGTGCTATTCGCCACTGCAGTGGCAATATGTCGGTGCGCCAGTGCATGGCAATTACCTCCTTGATGCCATCTGGAGCCAAACAATCTACTTTCAGGCGCCGCGTCCGCAGCCAGTAGCCTGTGCAAATTACGTTGAGCAGCGGAACGGCCGGCGCAGCCCACAATCCGGCACCGGAAAACAGTAGCCCCCAAAAGAATGCTATCCCCAGTAGAGACTGCGTCAGTCGCAAGCGCGCGACCTGCCCCACTTTTCCGGCACCCTCCAAAACGGCGAGACCAGGGCTGAGCCACAAATTGCCGGATGTTGCCATAACCATCAAGAACCAAGGCCCCATCCAAACACCAGGAGAAGCCGAGCCCTCGCGGGCATAGAAGAACACTCCGGCTACGGCAGCAAACAATGCAAAAAAGACGGCCGCAGTTGCGTACCATTTTTTCAGGAACTTCAATAGTGAGGTCAATCGTCCGACATGCGCCGGGCCGCCGTGAAATTGCCCCTCCTCGACTTCTCTCAGGTACGCCACCTCATGGCTGACTTGTTGGACAACAATCTGATTGAGCCCCAATTCAAAAAAAACTTGAAGCGCCAGCAAACTTGAGAAACTGAAGTAATAGCCTTGCTCCACCGGACTGAGACCAAGAGGCAACAGGAATATGGTCAGGCCGCCAGCAAACACTGTCCAGCCTCTAAGAAACAGTGTAAAGACGATGTGAAAATCCAAACCAGCCATCACAAGCCAGCGATTGAGTTTTTTCGTCACACTCGCGTTAACGCCCATCGCTAGCTACTCCGTTGCCTAACCACCGGGGGAGGATTCCACGTTGATGTGCATCCGCCAGTTGAGTTCGCGCTGCAGCAAAAATTGATCATTTACCGCAGGATAAACCCTGATCCAAGTTAGAAGTCGCCCCCTAGCAATGCAGCATTTCAGCGCGTACATTCCACAACATTCCCTTGTATTTCAAAACTGGAGCACCCAATGGTCACAAAATTGCACAAAGACAGCGCCAAGACATCTGACGCCTCGCACATGTCCGCCTCGGTCAAGGACTCAGCGCAGCAGATCTGGCAAGCCGGACTGGGCGCCTTCACCCGCGCGCAGGCAGAGGGATCCAAGGCGTTTGAAGCGCTGGTCAAGGAAGGCGTGAGCATACAGCGCAAAACCCAGGCAGTGGCGGAAGAGAAGATTACCGAAGCCACCTCCAAGATGACGCACATGGCCACCGACATTTCGTCCAAGGCTTCCGGCCAGTGGGACAAGCTGGAAAACATCTTTGAAGAACGTGTCGCGAAGGCCCTGAACAAGCTGGGCGTTCCATCGGCAAAGGACGTCAGTGCATTGATCGCGCGCATTGATGCGCTGAACCATGCGGTGCAAAAACTTTCTGCCAAGGCGCCTGCTGTGAAGACCACAGCCGCCAAGACCGCTCCAAAGGCCGCCCCCAAGAGCAAGGCAAAACCTACAGCCCGCAAGACTGCAACCAAACGCGCAGCGCCAAAGGCATAAGGTATTAGCCAGCCGACAAAGAAAAGGTCGCCATTGCGCCCTTTTTGCCAATCGGGCAAAAAAGGCCGTTTCGGCCGCCACAGCGCACATGTTGCGCCGCACCAATTTCAGACTCCTCCCCCATCTACACTTTCCCCTTATGCAAGCAAATACACATCGCCCACCAAAGATCGCGCTGGCGTTGGCTGGCGGCGGGCCGTTGGGTGCGATTTACGAGATAGGCGCCATGTGCGCACTGGAAGAATCGCTGGAAGGACTGGAT
>JACPVY010000522.1 GCA_016197345.1 Burkholderiales bacterium | reverse complement strand
GCGGTAACAAGTTATACCTTATTTTGAAGCTACTGACAACTTCTATTAGAAACTATCAAAATTATATTCACAAGTTGCTTGCTTCATGAGATATTAACTTGCAAACAAAGGCCCTTTTTAAGAGCTAATTTTTGGCTTAAAATAAGCAAACCTAAAAATTAAATTATTTTTTTTCATAAAATCGTATTTTTTATGTAAAATTACATAAGTATGCTAATTTTTATAAATTTAGTTTAATCCGTTAGATTTTTAGATCATAAAAACGAAAAAGAGCATTTTTAGCCTACAAAATTAAAAAACAGGCTTTTTGGGCTAAAAATCGAACGGATAATGATAAAAAATTCACAAAACAGATTTGTGTATCGGAAAGTGAGACCAATTGATTGATATATAACATGAACCAAACTGTTCGAAAGCGAACAGCGTTTCCGGCTGATGGTGGACGGCTTGCAGGATTACTGCATTTACTTTCTGGACGAGTTGGGCCACATCACCGACTGGACCGACAGCGCCCAGCGCATGCACAGCCTGCTGCCCAACCTGGCGCTGCGCCAGCACGTGGGCCTGCTGATGGACGACACCCATCCCGGTCAGCAACCACCGGTGTTGGCCCAGTTGATTCGGCAGGCCATCGACAACGGCCAGAGCGAACTCGATGGCTGGCAAACGCGCCAGGGCCAGGCCGCTTTCTGGGCCCACACCACCTTCACCGCGCTGCGCGACAACCATGGGCAACTGCAGGGCCTGTCGGTCATCACCAAAGACATGACAGCCCACAAAAGACTGGAAGAGGTGATGAACAACCTGAACCAGGAACTTGAAAAGCGGGTGAATGCGCGCAGCCGCGAGCTGATGGTGGCCAACCGCGACATCGACGCGTTCTCGCACATGGTGTCGCACGACCTGCGCGCGCCACTGCGACACATTTCGGGCTACCTGACGCTGCTGCGCGAAGACCTGAACGCCCACCTGCCTGCATTGGCCGACACACCCGTGCTGCAGCACATGGCGGCCATGGACCAGACCAGCAAACGCCTGTCGCGCATGATCGAAAGCGTGCTGGAATACGCCCGTCTGGGGCGCACCACCCTCAACCCGGTGGCCGTGCCGCTGACCG
>JACPVY010000445.1 GCA_016197345.1 Burkholderiales bacterium | reverse complement strand
TGGCTTGTCCAAAATCTTGGAGGGCGCAACCAATCTCTACAAAATTCATTCGCTACGTGAATTTGCTTCCGGGGTATTGAATCAAGTCAGCGCGATTCTCGATGTCGGCGCTGATGGTGTGCTTTGTGTGTTGCATGGCGGTACGCTAGATAACACATTGAACTCGACTGTTGTAGCTGCAACGGGCTGCTATTCACACCTCGCGGACAATGAAATTCTGCCGCAAAATCATCAGCTTACCGCAGCTATCGAACGCGCGTTTCGGGAAAAACGCAATCAATACGAACACCCGATTGATGTGCTCTTCATCCATACCCAGCAGGGGCACGAATTTGCGATCTCCGTCACGCCTCCTTGGCCGTTGACGCAAGTGCAACGCGATTTGATGGAGGTATTTTGTCATCGCATCGCCGCAGCTTTCGATAACCTGTATTTGTTTGGGCAATTGCATAAGGCGCAAGAAGCGACTGTAGTGGCCCTAGCAGATTTGGCTGAGTTCCGTGATGAAGGGACAGGTGGGCATGTACGGCGGGTACAAAATTTGACGCATATGATTGCTCGCAGGTTGTATCAGCGTGGCGCTTATCTTGAAGAGTTGACGCCGCAACTACTCGAAATGGTTGGCGTTGCGAGTATTTTGCATGATGTGGGCAAAGTGTCGACCCCTGATGTGGTGTTGCTCAAGCCAGGCAAACATACGCCAGAAGAGCGTGAAATCATGCAAGCCCACGCGAAGGTGGGGCAAGCGATTTTGGAACGTGCCTCGAAGATGGTGGATGGTATTAGCTATTTGACTTTCGGCGCACAAATCGCTGGTGGCCATCATGAACACTTTGATGGCAATGGTTATCCTTTGCAATTATCTGGTTTGCAAATCCCACTTTCGGCTCGCATCGTCGCGGTGGTCGATGTCTTCGATGCTTTGCTGCATAAGCGCCCTTACAAAGACCCTTGGGCATTTTCTGAAGTCGAAAAATATATCCGTGAGCGACGTGGTACGCAGTTCGATCCAGAAATTGTTGATGCTTTATTTGAAATCGTGACGGATAACCCGCAAGAGTGGATTGGCGATGGCGAATAGGCTGATACGGTTGTCTTAGCCACTTTGGTCAGCAGGACCAGTTGGCGCGTACCACAATAGCGTTTTTGGGCATTAATTTTTCAGGAGAAAAGGCATGGCTTTTCTGAGTTTGAAAGTAAGTCCACGGTGGAAGTTTTTGATGGCGTTATTGTTGCTTACCTCGATTGCCACCTATGCCTTTATTCGTTCTGAGCAAATCCGTGAGCATGTCGAAAATGTGTGGGAAATCAATGATGTCAAAACCGGTATCTTGCTTGATATGCGCATCGCCTTGAAAGGCGTAGATAAAGCCCTAGAATCGTTCGCCAATCCAGCGCTCGATAGTGCCGCGGTGAAAAAAAGCTACAGCGAAGAATTGGTCAAATATCAGTGGTTTGAAACGAGCGTGACAAAGTATATGGAGCGCTCAGCGTTGACCTCTCGGAATGAAAAAGCGATTATGCATAAATTAGCGCTAGATCGGGGCGAGGTGCAAAAAACCATGCAGCGCGTCGATCAAATGCTAAGCAATGGTCAGCAGGCTGCGATTCCCGATGTAATCATTAAAGAGCTACGTCCCGGTGCGATGAGTCGTTGGAAGGCGGATGTCGATGAGCTGATCGCGGTGGAAAATGAAGCGAATGCGCAAGCCGGACAAGCTGCCAGTGCCTCATATGAGCAACTGCGCACGACAGTCTTGTTAATGTGTGCATTAGTCGTTATTTTAGGTTTGATGGCGATGTGGTTTACGATTAAAGGCAATTCTGACGCAACGGCGGTGGCTTGATAGCAGGGAAGTGTTGCATCGCTGCATGTGTAAAAAATTGATCATCGCTTGATGGCTTTGATTTAACTATTTTATGAAGCGGACGATATATACTCGTAGCAACCACTGGCAAGTCGCCATATCAAGCATCGCATCACTTGACAGGGTTTGCTCTGTCCCCGCACGGCCCACCCCGCTGCCTTGGGGCAGGTTTGGGAGGATGGTGCTGGCAGACTTTGGGAACTCATGACATGAACCAACTTGACGGTTTAACAGCCCTGATCATTGAGCCGCATGCTGGCATGCGTTCTAGCATCCATAACATGCTCAATTTGTGCGGCTTGACCAAAATTGAGCACGCTGGTGGGTCTGGCCCAGCGATTCGTCATTTGGCCACAAAAGCCTTTGATCTCATTCTGTGTGAATATGATCTTGATGGCGGTCAAGATGGACAGCAATTGTTAGAAGACTTGCGTCATCATCAATTAATTTCCTTGGCAACGATGTTTTTCATGGTCACGGCAGAAGGTGGCTATGGCAAGGTCGTTAGTGCCGCCGAATTGGCTCCTACCGATTACATTCTCAAACCTTTCACCGCAGACCGTTTGCTGGAACGTATTGGTCGCGCGCTCGATAAGCGCAACGCATTTATGCCTGTCTATCAATTGATGGATATGGGCAGCCATCGGGAAGCCATTGGTGCATGCGTGGATGGTGTCAGTAAATATCCCCGTTATGCCATCGACTTTTTGCGCCTGCGCGCCGAATTGCATGTGCTTTTAGGGGAACCCGCCGAAGCAGAGCCGATTTACAACGCCTTGTACGAATCGAAAGCGATTGCATGGGCGCGCTTAGGGCTAGCGAAAACGATGTACATGCAAGAACGCTTTGTCGAAGCACAGGCGATTCTGGAAGTGCTGGTCAACAACAATAAAAAATTTGTCGATGCCTATGACTGGTTGGCGAAAACCTATGAGGCAGTGGGCCAGTTGCAGCAATCGCAGGCGGTATTGAGTAGCGCTGTTGCCGTCTCGCCCCACGCCGTGCGGCGTCTGCGGCGGTTGGGCGAAGTGGCCATGGAAACTGGCGATACAGAAACGGCCGAAAAAGTGCTCAAACAAGTCGTGAGCAAGGTCAAATATTCTGAATTCCGCGATCCCGAAGATCACGTCAAACTAGTTAAAACCCTCGTCAAAAAAGGTGACCCTGAGCAAGCGGCGGCTGTCATCCGTGATCTCGATAAATCGATGGGGAATTTAAAAAATACGGCGGCTTGTAGCGCCATCTCACAGGCGATGGTGCATGAGTGTACGGGCAATGAGCCGCGCCTGAATGAAGCGCTTAATAGCGCAGTGTCGCTCTTGCACGATACGCTCGGTTTATCAAACGATTTGAAAATGGAGTTGGCGCGTAATTGTCTCGAGC
>JACPVY010000444.1 GCA_016197345.1 Burkholderiales bacterium | reverse complement strand
GCCGCAATCATGCTGCGCATTAAGGCCATCGTCTCAGGCGCGACGCTAAAGTCGGTAAAGCGGGCCGTAAAACGTGCCAAGCGCAAAATGCGTACCGGGTCTTCGGCAAAGGCGGGGGACACATGGCGCAAAATGCGCGCCTGCAAATCAGCTTGACCATGGTATGGATCGTGCAGACTGCCATCTTCGGCTTGGGCGATGGCATTGATGGTCAAATCGCGTCGTGCTAAGTCTTGCTCTAGGCTGACTTCTTGATCGGTATGAAAGACAAAGCCTTTATAGCCGGGCGCGGTTTTGCGTTCGGTACGGGCGAGGGCATATTCTTCCTGACTTTCTGGATGCAAAAAGACCGGAAAATCTTTGCCAACCGGGCGAAAGCCGCGCGCTAGCATATGCTCGGGCGTCGCCCCGACCACCACGAAATCACGGTCGCTAATCGCTAAACCGAGCAAGCTATCGCGCACCGCACCACCCACCATAAAAATTTGCATCTTTCCTACCCTAACAAGTTTATTGCGGCTCGATATCCGCGGCAGCAATCACCTCTTTTTCGGCGAGGGCTTCACGTACCCATTGTGCAACGGCTGGATGCTCTACCACGCGCTCTAAATAAGCTTGGAGTGCTGGTGCGAGGCTGACGTCATAGGTGCGAAAACGCATCACGACGGGCGCAAAATACGCATCTGCAATCGAAAAATCGCCAAACAAAAAGCGTTGGTGGCCGTATTTAGCAAAGCATTCTTCCCAAATTTCGCTAATGCGACCGATATCGGCCTGCGAGCCTGGCGTGCGGCCGCGACCCGGAAAGCGCATTTTGATATTCATCGGCATTGCACCGCGCAGTGAGGAAAAGCCAGAATGCATTTCTGCACAGACGCTACGTGCCATCGCACGTGCCGCTACATCTTCAGGCCACATATTTTTTTCGGGGAATTGCTCGGCTAAATATTCGCAAATAGCGAGCGAATCCCAAATCGTCATTTCGCCCGCGATCAACACTGGCACGCGGCCGGCTGAGCTATATTCGGCAATCTTGTTGGCGGTGTCAGGCTGATCGAGCAAGATGCGCACTTCTTTGAAAGGAATGCCAAAGGCTGTCATCGCGACCCATGGCCGCATCGACCATGAGGAATAATTTTTGTTGCCGATCACAAGGGTGAGGCCAGTTTTTTCTGCCGCTTCTAAGGTGCGCGAAACGAGTGGATCTAAATCAGTAGCTTGCATGGTTTTCCAATCTGAAAAGTGGGTTTGGCTAGCGGGAGCGTCGAGTAGCGCGGCGTTAGGCGTTGCTGACAATGGTTTTTCGATGCTCCCGGCGGAATAGCGTAGTGTGGCTTATGGTGTAATCGTGCCTAAGCGTGCCTTGAGTGATTGCGGTTTTTTATCAAACAGCGCGGCATAGTAAGTCGCATTCGACATCACGTTCTTGACATAAGTGCGCGTTTCCAAAAATGGAATAGACTCGGCAAAAATGGCCCCTTCGACTGCCCGTGGCAAACTGGCACGCCAGTTTTTCGGGCGACCCGGCCCTGCGTTATAGCCTGCCGAGGCGAGGGTTTGCGAATTATCTAAGCCCTTCAACACAATGCTTAAGTAGTTCGCGCCTAGCATGATATTGGTTTGCACATCATTGACTTGATGATTGCCATAGCCTTGCAAGCCGATTTTATTGGCGACCCAGAGCGCCGTGGCTGGCATCAATTGCATCAAACCGGAAGCGCCTACCGACGAGCGTGCATTCAAAATAAAGCGCGACTCTTGGCGGATCAAGCCATAGGCCCAGGCTTTGTCTAGTTCCAATTTGGCGGAAATCGGTTGCATCACATCCAAATGCGGCGCCGGATAGCGCTGTTGGAAATCGAACTCGGTCTTGGTGCGATCGGACGTATTGACCATGCGATCAAGCAAATTGTTTTGGCGCGCTAACTCGGCTGCCGCCAGCAATTGGCGTTCGCTCATTTTGCGCAATTCCCAATTCCATTCGCGTATGCCCTCAAAGCGCAAACCCATTGCGAAAAACTTCAAGGCACGGCGCAAACCGGGGTTATTCGCCGCTTGTACCATTTCTGCTTGGCTCAGCTTTTCTGCGGCGGGTGGGATGGTGATTTTGTGGCCCAATTCTTCTAGCGCTAATTGGCCGTAAAAATTATGCTGCACGCTAATCGAGCGTAATAAAGCTTCGGCGGTGATCGGCATTTCATTGCCGTGTGCTTCTGCCATCAAGGCCCGTGCTAACCAGTAAATCCACGTCGGATCGGCACGCAATTCAGCAGGCATCGCTTCAATGCTATGTTTCACCGCAGAAAAATCGCCTGCGCGCAAATAGCTACGTACTTGCCACTGCGCCGCTTCGGGCGACAATTGCGCGCCTTGGCTATTTTTCCAGTATTGCAGCGCTTCGCTAGCGAGATTTTGCGCTGCGGGCAGCGCGATTTGCGCCCAGCCTTGGGCTTTTTCAGCATTGCTCAACTTACTGCTAGCGCGCTCTAGCGCCGAAGCCGCAGGGAGGTGACCGCTACTACGTGCGACCCGCCCGAGTGCGGCGATGAATAATTCGTGTTCGATGCGGCTAGCGCCAGCACCTTTTGCCATCAAGGTCGAAGGGCTATCAATCAACTGCGCGATTTGTTTATCGCTTACACCTACCAACGGGGCCAAGCGCCGTGCTTGGGCGGTGGCACCCGTTTCCAGCGCAAGGCGAATTTGCGCCCAGACATCGGCTTCGGTAAATAGCTTTAGCTCTATCAAGCTGGCCATCAAGCTCGGGCAGGCTTCGCCATATTCTTTCGGCGTCACCAGCAGTGCGCGGGCATCGTCGGTAACGCGTGAGCCTTTCAGCGCTTTGGAGAGTAAGTCATAACATTTCAGTTGCAGATCATCGTTCAACTCAAACAAAGGATATTGCTCATCGAACAAAGCCCATTGCCGTTTGTTGCCCAAGTCTAACAACCAATCATTACGCAAGCGATCACCGATTGCGCTGTTGGGGTATTGTTGAAAATATTCACGAAATTCTGATACGATGCAGAACCATAGCACAGACCGACCATTGCCAGCACATGAATCCAATAATTCTGCCATTAAAACGGCGGTCAAATTGGATAAAACTGTGCTGCGTCGGCAATTGCTAGATGCGCGCCGTGCCGTCAATTTTCGCCAGCGTTCGCAGTGGGATAGGCAGATCACCCAACAAATTTTAACTTGGGCCAAAGAACATCAGCCCCGTACGATGGGCGTCTATTGGTCGATTCAATCCGAACCAGATTTATTTATCTGCTATCAAGAATTGGCGGCTTCCGGCATCGTTTTATCCCTGCCAGTGGTGATCGGCCAAGGCCAGCCTTTGCGCTATGCCAGTTGGCGTCCCGGGCAAGACACCGTGCGCGGCGCGATGGGCGTGCCAGTGCCAGCCCATATCGAACATGTAGCGATGCCAGAAGTGTTGATCATCCCTTGTGTGGGCCACAATGCGCAGGGTAATCGCTTAGGCTATGGCGGTGGCTTTTATGATCGTACGCTCGCGACCACACCTCGGCCATTGACGATCGGCATTAGTTATCCCTGCTTGCAGGTAGAGTTTGAGGTCAGTGAATACGATATCCCGCTCGATATGATTTTTTGTGGTGAATAGCGATTCCCACCTTGCATATCGCATATAAACGGCTCCTGAGTGAGCCGTTTTTTACGCATACAATGTGTAAAAAAAGACAATAAAAAGAATTTGCACGCTACAAAATTCGAGGTAAGATAAGGCCCTCTTCCTAATTCTTGGATTTGTCATGCAAAAAGGATTTCGTGCCATGATAGAAGAAGCCAATGCCTGCATTACCACCTACACCGTGGAGCAGATTCAAGCCCGCCTCAATGACCCCAACCTACAACTGATCGACGTGCGTGATGTGCGCGAGCTAGAGCGCGAAGGCATCATTCCCGGCGCTTTCCATGCTCCGCGCGGCATGATTGAGTTTTGGGTAGATCCCGAATCACCGTATTTCAAGCCTGTTTTTGGCGAAAAGAAAGAATTCGTTTTCTTTTGCGCTGCGGGCTGGCGTAGTGCGCTCACCACGAAAACAGTGCAAGAAATGGGTTTAGCACCCGTTGCCCATGTAGAAGGTGGTTTTGCTGCATGGAAAGCGGCAGGCGCGCCGATTGCACCGAAGCCAGCATCTAAGCTGAGCAGCCAAGCAGGGGCGAATTAAGGCGGATGTTTGGAAAGTAAGCCTAGCTAGTCACGTTTTTCACGCTCTGCGTCGCACAACTTCGGCCCTGCCCCCGCTTATCCATCCGCCTTGTTACTCTTACTTTGCGCTTAGCCTAACAATTGCTCGGCCGCGACATAAGGATGCCCCAATGCTTGCGCCACTGCTTCGTAAGTGACGTGACCTTGGCACACATTCAGACCGTGTTTCAAATGCGGATTAGCACGTAGCGCATCTTTCCAGCCTTTGTCTGCCAGTGCTATAGCGTGGCCTATCGTGGCGTTATTGAGCGCAAACGTCGAAGTCCGCGCCACCGCACCCGGCATATTGGCGACGCAATAGTGGATCACGCCATCGACCACGAAAACTGGATCAGCGTGGGTCGTCGCATGTGAAGTCTCAAAACAACCACCTTGATCAATCGCCACGTCAACCACCACCGCACCCTTCTTCATCTTCGCGATCATCTCGCGCGTGACCAAACGTGGTGCGGCAGCGCCCGGCACCAGCACCCCACCAATCACTAGATCTGCCGCTAGTACAGATTCTTCCACCGACTGCGCATTCGAATACAGCGTCGTAATACGATTGCCATACACCAAATCCAGTTGGCGCAAGCGGTCCACGTTTTTATCCAACACCGTCACCCGCGCACCGATGCCAACCGCCATTTGCAGGGCATTGGTGCCGACCACGCCCCCACCCAAAATCACCACATGGCCCGGCGCCACACCCGGCACACCACCCAGCAACAAGCCCATGCCGCCGCGCGATTTTTCCAAAAATGCCGCGCCCGCTTGAATCGACATCCGCCCTGCGACTTCCGACATCGGCGCTAAGCACGGCAAACCGCCGCCGGGGCCGGTAATCGTTTCGTACGCAATACAGACCGCACCGGATTTGATCAATGCCGCAGTTTGTTCAGGATCAGGTGCGAGATGTAGATAGGTATACAGAATTTGGCCGGGACGCAGCATAGCGCATTCTGGCAATTGCGGTTCTTTGACTTTCACGATCATATCGGCACGGGCAAAAATTTCACTCGCTTGCGCCACCATCGTCGCCCCCGCCGCGACATATTGTTCGTCCGTCAAACCAATCGCCGCCCCCGCATTGTTTTCGACTAGCACTTGATGCCCACGCGAAGTCAATTCGCGCACACTGGCAGGCGTCAAACCGACGCGGTATTCATGATTTTTAATTTCCTTGGGTAAGCCGACTAACATGCTGATCTCCTTGATTTCATTCTTGATGGCCATTCTGCTTGGCCTAGGGTTTGCTCGCTAGTGAGGTTGGTTATAGTGCTAGGCGCGAGCATGTAGCCCTGCATTTTTACGCACGTAGCGAACCCGGGCTAGTACTTTTTAAGCGTAGCGAGCAAAACCATGGAATGCGTTGCGGCGAGGGGAGATCGCAACATGAAATTTCGTTTTTGGGGCGATGGGTGAAAAGAGTTTGGTGTGCTGCGCTGCCGCAAGGTGTTCAAGTGCGACGAGTGTTTTGCCAAGCATTTGGTGCGCGTTCAAGATTAGAAAGTGGGGTGTAAGGCGGGCGAGCCAAAGTGTAGCCGGCTATCTGCAATAAGGACGCACAGCCCACACGCTATGCGCCCCTATTTTTTATTGCACGTAGAATTTCACCGCATCTTGGCCGCAGCTAGAAACCACTTGCAAGCTATGCCAGCCGGTAGGCAATTTGTGTTGGAAATGCACGCCCATCGTGTCGTACAAACTGCCGCTACCGATCAAGGTGCCGTCTAAATACCATTTCACGGTATAAGAACCGCCGCCGCAGGTGGTCGTAAAGCTAGAGTGGAAATAATTAGTGACGCTTGCGCCGTTGATTGGATAAGCGATATTCACTGGCGCATTGGCCGCGCTAGCGATGTTGCCTACAGCAAACAGACTCAACAGAGACGCAAAAACGAATGATTTTTTCATGATGCTTACCTATAGGAATGTGGCAAATTTCTTGCCAACTGGAACTGATGGAGAGGGAAACTAGCAGAGTTACGTTGCGCCAAGATTGCCTTGGCTAGCGAGGGCGCTCAAGAGATGAGTAAATCAATTATAGGTTATATTAGGGACAGGTCAAGAATTTATTGTGAAAAGATTATCGTTGTTGAG
Organism: Burkholderiales bacterium; assembly: GCA_016197345.1. GTDB lineage: Bacteria > Pseudomonadota > Gammaproteobacteria > Burkholderiales > Burkholderiaceae_D > JACPVY01. The sequence goes on along the minus strand of JACPVY010000444.1, from coordinate 345 downwards.
CTAGAGGTGGTAGGGGAGATATGCTCAAGAGTGGGGAAATGTTCTGGTATTAGTTGCCTGTTGTTGAAATTCATAGTGATTTTAGAAATGGTGTTTTTTCTTTGAAATACAAAATAAATGTAGATATATGGTTACATCGTTAGTGCTAGCATGCTAGAATTTTGATTGCATTGAGAATAATGAGATCAAAATTTTAATGTAACTATTTAATCTTATGAGCGACCTATGGCTAATGATGAGAACGATCAAACACTGGTTGAAAGTGTCTTGCAGCTAACAATTTCTGCCAATCAAATCTGTACCCCTGCAACAGGAAACAATCCTTACGAAATTCGCAATGCAATT
>JACPVY010000443.1 GCA_016197345.1 Burkholderiales bacterium | reverse complement strand
AGCGCAAGAAGCGCTCCCCCAATTTTTCCAATAAGCCAGCGAGGGTTTGTCGTAATAGCGGTGCACTGTGTGCGGTGTGCAATACCACATAGTTGTCGGCCGTTTCCAGCCATAAAATTTGCTCGACAGCGATGACTTGCGTCACACCACGTTCGCTTAGCACAATTTGACGTAGTGGCGCGATGTTGGCATAGCTGATCTCTGGTGCTGGACTAGCGCTCGCTCGCCTTAAACGCAGGCGCTGCAATGTACGCTGCAAGCGTGCTTGATCAAAAGGCTTGAGTAGATAATCAATCGCGTTGGCATCGAAAGCGGCCAAGGCGTATTGATCATAAGCGGTGACAAAGACGATCAACGGGGCTGTTGGTTCATTATTGTGGGGAAGCGACGCTGCCAGTTCGAGACCAGTGATTTCCGGCATTTGGATGTCGAGAAAAAGCACATCAAACTGTTGGCTGTTCAGGATAGCGAGTGCTTCCACTGCATCTTGCGCTTCGCTGATTTCGCTGATATCGGTTTGCGCGGCCAGCATGCGTCGTAGTTTGTCACGCGCGGGTCTTTCATCATCGACGATTAAAATACGCATCTGTCCCCTCCTCAGTTAGCGGCGCTGGTAGCGAGGAAGGGTAATACCAATTCAGTGCGCACACCGCGAGGTGTCAATTGCTGCAATTCAAGCCGGGCTTGACTACCATATAATCCTTGCAAACGGCTGCGCAAATTGGTGAGGCCAATGCCTGTACTAGCAGGCGTTTCGGCGAGAAACCCTTGATCGTCGGCGAACACCAAGTGCAATTCTGTCCCTATTTTATGTATCTGAATTTGGATTCGGGTGAGTGAGCGCGTTTTTTCCACCGTGTGCTTGAAGATGTTTTCTAGCAGGGGCTGCAAACTCATCACAGGTACCAAGCAGGGCAGGGTAGTTGGCTCGATGTGCCACGCGATATCAACCCGGTCGATAAAGCGCGCACTCATCAAGGCGGCATAGCCACGCAAGAGCCGCAATTCTTTTTCCAGTGGCACTTGTTGTTCTGTCCCCATTTCGAGGGTGTTGCGTAAGACATCGGCAAGTTGAATGAGAATCGCATCGGCTTTATCGAGATCGGAATACATCAGCGATGAAATCGTATTGAGGGCATTGAATAAGAAATGCGGTTGCATTTGTTGCGCTAATTGCTGTAATTGCGCCAAGCGTAGCGCCTCATGCGCTGCTTGTGCCTTGTCTTTTTCTTGGAGTAGTTGCTGCCACGACAAAAAAGTAAAGACGATTACATTGCACATCGCAAATAAAAGCGAGACTTTGATCGCTTCATAAAAGAATAATTGCAACCACGCCTGATGGTGATAGGTTTGCCCCATGAGGGCATACACAGCATGGCGCATGCCAAAATTGAGCGGTACAAAGAGGCTGCAATTGACTGGCAGCCAAGCAAATTGCACAGCAAACCAACGCCACGGTGTGCTATGTAAATAATCAAATTTGCGGCCGAAATGGCGCTGCATGCTGATTAACAACGCGGCAGACAACAACGAAGAGCTTTCCCATAGCACGGGTTGCCAATAGGCTTGCCCACCTTCGCGCATAAATTCCTGCAAGGCAGTGGCAACCAGCAAGAGCCAGAGCAAAAGCCAAGAACACAATATCAATTGCCGGATGCGAATTTTTGACATGAATAAAAGCGGTGAGCGGAGTTCTCTCATTCTATCTAAGTTACTCGCGCAACCGACTGAAAATATGCGCTTGACCGGATTGGGCTACGGCTGCAAAAAAACGAGCGGCGTAATCACAATTTATTGCAATTGCCCGGCGAAGGCGGTAGTGATAAGGACTAGAATGTTGCAGTTTTCCAAGCGGCAATATCCTATTTATTCACCTTTCTTCGCATGCAACCTTCGACTTCGTATCTCCCCACGCGTAACCATGGCCTAGATACGCTACGCGCCTGTGCCATTAGCCTCGTTTTTATGTACCACTACATGGTCTTTGTCAGTCACCAGCAGACGTTTGGCTGGTTGAGTGAAATAGGCTGGGCAGGGGTTGACTTGTTTTTCGTGCTCAGTGGTTATTTGATTGGCAACCAAGTTTTTAAGGGATTGGCGCAGGGCCACAGGCTTTCGCTATCGTCGTTTTATTGGCGGCGCGCATGGCGCACTTTGCCAGTGTTTTGGCTGGTGTTAGCGGCCTACTTTTTCTTTCGTGCGTATTTGGGTGGCAAAGCGCCGCCACCGCTTTGGCGTTTTTTGACGTTCACGCAAAACTGGGGTTTAAAGCCGGGCACAGCGTTTTCGCATGCTTGGTCACTGTGCATAGAAGAGCAGTTTTATTTGATTTTGCCCTTGTTACTGGTAGTGGTGGCGTGGTGCAATCAGCGCTGCCGATTCAAGCTCAGGCGTGAGCATGGCTGGTTACTATTGGGTAGTTTGCTCGCGCTAGGTGTGGTTGCGCGTTGCGTATTGTGGTCGCGCTATGGCTTGGAGGCGTTTGGTGAGGTCAATAGCTATTACCCCAACGTCTATTATTCAACGCTATGCCGCTTCGATGAATTTTTGCCGGGGATAGCGCTGGCGTTGTTAAAAAACTTCCATCCCACTATTTGGCAGCGTTTGACTGCACATGGACAAAAAATCATGTTGGCTGGATTGCTCACGTGTGCCGCATTATTTTATATTTCCTACCATTTTTACTATATCGACGGCTATGGCTATGGCTTTTTCATGAGTGCTTTTGGCTATTCATTGTTAGCGTTTGCCTTTGCCCTGATGGTGCTAGCGGCCTTGTCGCCCACCTCTAGTCTGTCCCAATGGCGGATTCCCGGGGCGCAAAGCCTAGCGCTATGGTCATATTCGATCTATTTGACGCATAAACCCTTAGCGTATTGGATACAGATGCAAAGCAAAACCTTAGCTTGGTCGCCAGCAGTTTTGCTTGCTGTGATTACACTGGCTTGTTTAGTACTTGGTGCGCTGTTGTATCACCTGTTAGAACTACCTTGTTTGCGCTTGCGTGAGCGTTGGAGCGCAGATTTACATCAGCCATCACACACTGCAAGCCAGCCCACAATCGGCCAATCCATCTAATCTTGGTGCGGGATGCCGCCCGCACATGTCCATTTCACTTTGTGCAAGTTCGGCTTGGCAAGAAACATCGATTTACCTTAAAAACCGATGTTTCTTGCTAAGGTTTTGCAAGAAAGTGCCTGCTCCGTCCTTTTTTTCTTCCCTCCCTAGTCCTTTTGACCTATACCTATGGGTAACTTTCTGCCTGTTGGGCGGATTGTCATATCAGCCGAAATTGCCGAAAATAAACTCGTAATTCAAGGGCGTATGCGGTGCATTTTTTTTGCCGCATCAATCACGATAAAGATGTGCCAATGCAAATATTTCCGCCGTGATTAGCGCGTATTCGGGACATATCTGTGTGAGCCATCACCTAACATTTGAGCATAACGATGAGTGAAGCCAATAGCGATAATTTTTACAACTACCGGGTAGTGCGGCAATTCGCCGTGATGGCGGTAGTGTGGGGCGTGGTCGGGATGGCAGTCGGTGCCTTGATCGCCGCGCAATTGGCCTGGCCGGCATTGAATTTTGATATTCCTTGGCTTACCTACGGCCGCTTACGACCGCTGCATACTAATGCCGTGATTTTTGCCTTTGGCGGTTGCTCGTTGATGGCAACTTCGCTCTATGTGGTGCAACGTACCACCAATACCCGATTATTTTCCGATGCGCTCGCAGGCTTTGTGTTTTGGGGCTGGCAATTAGTGATCGTCGCTGCGGCGATTACCTTGCCGCTAGGCTTTACGCAAGGCAAAGAATACGCTGAACTCGAATGGCCGATTGATGTATTGATCGCTTTGGTTTGGGTAGCGTATGCGATTGTCTTCTTTGGCACCTTGGCCAAACGTAAGGTGCAGCATATCTATGTCGCTAACTGGTTTTACGGCGGCTTTATTTTGGCGGTGGCCTTGCTGCATATCGTCAATAGCGCGGCAATGCCTGTGTCTCTGTTTAAATCGTATGGGCCCTGATCTTCACCTACATGTGGGCCGGCCCCCACCACCTGCACTACACCGCGTTGCCCGACTGGGTGCAGTCGATCGGCATGCTGTTCTCGCTGATCCTGCTCGCGCCGTCGTGGGGCGGAATGATCAACGGCATCATGACTTTGTCCGGCGCATGGCATCAATTGCGCACCGATCCTATCTTGCGCTTTTTGATTGTTTCCCTCTCGTTCTACGGCATGTCCACCTTTGAAGGCCCAATGATGGCGATTAAAACCGTCAATGCCTTATCGCACTATACCGATTGGACCGTAGGCCACGTTCACTCTGGCGCACTGGGCTGGGTTGCCTTCATTTCGTTCGGCAGTATTTATTACTTGATCCCACGCTTGTTTAACCGCGCTGAAATGTATAGCAAGAAATTGATCGAAATCCATTTCTGGGTGGCGACGATAGGCGTGGTGTTGTATATCGCTTCGATGTGGATTGCTGGCGTGATGCAAGGGTTGATGTGGCGTGCAGTCAATGCTGATGGCACCTTGACTTATTCCTTCGTTGAAACTGTGAAAGCAACCTATCCCTACTATGTGATTCGTCTCACGGGCGGACTGTTGTTCTTGACTGGGATGTTGGTCATGGCATTTAACGTCGCTAAGACTGTCATCGGTTCTACCCCGCAACCAGCGCGTATTCCTGCGCTGAAGGCCGGTTCTGCCCACGCCTGAGATTGGAGAAAAGAATGAGTAATAATTCAACGAACAGCGTCAGTAAATTCAGCCACGAGTTGATTGAAAAAAACGTCGGCCTGTTGATCCTACTGGTCGTGATCGTGGTCAGTTTTGGTGGTTTGGTAGAAATCGTGCCGCTCTTCTTCCAAAAATCGACCACTCAGCCAGTCGCTGGTATGAAACCTTATTCGGCACTGCAATTGGCCGGGCGCGATATCTATCTGCGTGAAGGCTGCTATGGTTGCCACTCGCAAATGATTCGTCCCTTCCGTGCAGAAACCGAACGCTATGGTCACTATTCGGTGCCAGGTGAATCGGTGTACGACCATCCATTTCAATGGGGTAGCAAACGGACTGGCCCAGATTTGGCCCGTGTTGGTGGTCGCTACTCCGATGAATGGCATCGCACGCACTTGAATAACCCACGCGATGTGGTGCCTGAATCAAATATGCCAGGCTACCCATGGTTGGCGCGCAATAAGTTGGAACCAGCCGATATCGCGCCAAAAATGCAAGCCATGCGTTCGCTAGGGGTGCCTTATACCGACCAAGAAATTGCAGGTGCTGCGGCAGCAGTGAAAGATAAGAGCGAACAAGATGCATTGATTGCTTATCTGCAAGTGTTGGGTACCGCTATCAAGAATAAATATTGAGCGAGGTTGAGATGAATTTCACCTTATTGAGCAGCGTGTTTACCGTCGTCAGTCTGATCGTTTTTGTCGGCATTTTATGGTGGGCGTATAGCAAAGAAAATCGCGCCCGCTTTGAAGCCTTGGGCCACTTGCCGCTCGATGAAGAAAGCAGCGAAATCGGCGGTGTGCAGACTATGCAGATTGAAAAAACAGGAAAATAATCATGGCAGACTTTTTTAACGAAGGCTGGAGTCTCTGGATCTGGGTGTTGACCGTATTGGCGATGATAGGCTGCGCCGTGCTGTTGTGGTCACAATCGAAGATCAAAGTCAAAGTCGGTAGCGATGGTAAACCACTGCCAGTGGAAACCACGGGCCACGTGTGGGATGAGACCTTGCAAGAAAACAATCATCCATTGCCGCGCTGGTGGAGCTTTTTGTTTTACATCACGCTGATTTTTGGTGCAGTGTATTTGTTCTTGTTCCCCGGTTTAGGCTCGATGAAAGGCTATTTAGGCTGGAGCCAAGTCGGTGAATATGAAGAAGAAATGGCTGCCGGCGAGAAACAATACGGCCCACTGTTCAACAAATATCTAGCGATGGATATCCCGACCGTAGCGAAAGACCCACAAGCCCGCGCAATTGGTGAACGCCTGTTCTTGAACACCTGTGCCCAGTGCCATGGTTCGGATGCGCAGGGTAGCAAAGGCTTTCCTAATTTGACGGATAAAGATTGGTTGTATGGCGGTGACCCAGCGACGATTGCTAAAACCATCGCTGAGGGGCGCAACGGCCAAATGCCATCGATGGCAGCCGCAGTTGGTAACGATCAAGACGTGCAAAACGTCGCTAACTATGTGCTGAGCTTGTCCAATTCGCCGCACGATCCGATCAAAGCAGTGCTGGGCAAACCTAAATTTGCCGCATGCGCCGCTTGCCATGGTAGCGACGGCAAAGGTAATCAAGCGATTGGTGCGCCAAACCTGACAGACAACGTATGGTTGTATGGTGGTGGCTTGGCCAATATCATTGAAACGATTAATGGTGGTCGCAGCAACTCTATGCCATCGCATAAAAATACGTTGTCTGAAGCGAAACGTCATTTGCTGACGGCCTATGTGTGGGGCTTGTCCAATGTGGCGCAAGGAACCGTATCGCAAAGCGAAAGTGAGCAGTTTTTGCATAACGTCAAAGTAGCCGAAGTCAATAGTCAGGGAAATGCGAAGGGAAATGCGCGTGACAGCAGTACGCAAATCAAGTGACGAAACCGCAGCACCAGCCCAGCGGGAAAAAAAGATGAAAGTTATTCCTATCAAACCAGTTCCACCGACGCCACCAGCGCCTAGCCCGGCTGAAGTCACGGAAGTGGAGCAGACCCTTTTTGAAGTTAGCAAAAAGATCTACCCACGCGCCTTGACGGGCTGGTTTGCTAGCTGGCGCTGGATTATGGTGTGGTTCACGCAAATGATTTTTTATGGTGGTGCGTGGTTGCAGTGGAATGGACGCCAGGCCGTGTTATTTGACCTGGCTTCCCGTAAGTTTTACATCTTCGGCATCGTGTTTTGGCCGCAAGATTTTATTTATCTAGCGTTGTTGCTCGTGATTAGCGCTCTGTCCTTGTTTTTATTTACGGCGATGGCAGGGCGCTTATTTTGTGGTTACGCCTGCCCGCAGACGGTGTATACGCAAATCTTTTTGTGGATAGAACGCAAAATTGAAGGTGATCGCGGCGCCCGTATGAAGCTCGATGAAGCAGGCATGAGCTTCAATAAATTCTGGCGTAAAGCCGCTAAGCACACCGCGTGGATCGCGCTCGCGCTGTGGACGGGCTTTACCTTTGTTGGCTATTTCACCCCTATCCAATTGCTTGGGCATGAAGTGTCCCAATTATCGCTCGGGCCGTGGGAATCATTTTGGGTCTTGTTTTATGCTTTCGCCACCTATGGCAATGCGGGCTGGATGCGCGAACAAGTCTGCAAATACATGTGTCCCTATGCGCGTTTTCAAAGCGCCATGTTTGATAAAGATACGCTCACCATTACCTATGACAGCGCACGTGGCGAGCCACGCGGCGCACGCAATAAAAAAGCCGATCCAGCGCAATTGGGGCTGGGCAGTTGCGTCGATTGCAGTATTTGCGTCCAAGTCTGCCCGACTGGTATCGACATTCGCAAAGGTTTGCAATATGAGTGCATCGCTTGTGCCGCCTGCGTTGATGCGTGCGACCAAGTGATGGACAAAATGGGCTATGAAAAAGGATTGATTCGTTATACCAGCGAACGCGTGCTAGCGAAGGGCTTGAGCGCGGTCGAAGAGAAAAAAGTGCTATGGCAGCGTGTATTACGGCCGCGGACGATGATTTATTGCGGTATTTTGCTTGCGATTATTTTGGCATCGGCATTTTCCTTAACCGTGCGTTCGCCGTTGAAGGTCGATGTGCTGCGTGATCGTGGTTTGCCGCGTGTGACTGAAACAGGCGCAGTGGATAACGTATATCGCCTGCAAATCATGAATACCGAAGAAAAACCGCATCACTTTGAAATCGCGGTAGAGGGCATTAGCGGTGTGACGATTGTTTCTGATCCTAAATTTGAGATTCCATCGGCCACCACCAAAGCTATACCAGTGCGTGTCAGGGTGCCATTCGATCATGCGCAACGCGGTTCGAATCGCATTAGCTTCACCGTGCGTGACGTGGACAATCCGAATTTATCGGTGACGGAAAAAGCTGTGTTTTTAGTGCCACGCTAGGAGAAATCATGCAAGCTGTAGAGAGTTTATTGGTCGCACCAAAGCCCGCCGATAAGTGGCTGAAAGAACCTTGGATGTTATTGGTAATCGGTGGCCCTTTATTGGTCGTCATTGCTGCGATTAGCACCGGCATCATCGCTTGGCAATCACAAGACAAGGTGGTGGTGAATGATTACTACCGCCAAGGCTTGCATATCGACCAAGACTTGGCGGCTGATGCTAAAGCACGTATTTATAATATGCGTGCTAGCTTGCAATTTCTTGATGCTAAGCGCGATATTTTGCAATTGCAATTAAACGGTGCTGCTGAATTGCCAGCGAAGGCGCAATTGACGATAGCAAGTGGTGCCAATGGCTTACAAGCGACCGAGGCTATTTATAAAGTGTCTATGCTCAAAGTGCGGCCGGGTGTATATCAAGCAAATTTACCGGCTGCATTGCATGGCGACCAACAACATTGGCATTTGAAATTGAATGGCGAAGATTGGCGTTTAACTGGGCGTTGGCAACATGGGCAGTCGCAAGTAGTCATGCAACCACAATAATAGACCGTACGAAAAAAACGATGGCGAACAAAGATCTTTAGTAAGTAATTGATTTCTATATGAATTTCTTTGGTTGAATGGTTTTTTTGCGGTGCGCTAATGTGAAAGATACGGGCAAAAACTGCAAAAGGCTTGATTGGGTAACAAAAATGCGATAAAAAGGCGGACTTACTTTTTTACTGTGTGATGAATACATAAAGGGGGCTACGAAAAACTGTAGCGAGCGGAGCAGATATTGAAAAGAGAAACGTAGCTTTACTAGCGTAAAGCGAGGCTCGCAAGTTCAAGAGATGCCCGCGCAGTAGGTTTTTCGAGGTTCCCATAAAAAAGTCTGCCAATTTTCCAGCGATAAATAAAACAAACCCCAATTAAAAAAATGGAACCTAAGAGATTGTTGCATCTATTTCATGCGGCAAGTTTCATCGGTTCTGGTAGAGGAGAACTATCTTGAACAAATTAGAAGTTACTGGCCCTAGCGTGCCTTTTGTGCGGGTTGTGATGGTGGTGTTATGGCCAGCATTTTTGATGGCGTGCGTCAGCTGCGGCGTCATTTTTAGCTTGGTTGACCCAGAAGAAATGGTCTTGCTGGATCATCATATTCATTTGAGTAGTATTGGTTTTTATACGCTAGGCTTTTTGGTGTTTTGGTTATTGGGCAGTGTCGCTAGTAGCATTACTGTTTTATTAATGCTCACTGGTCGTACCGCAGCAACCTAAGCCAGATCGCCAGCATCACAGACCGCAGGCGCGGGCGAAAAGGAATTGCAATGAATGCTGTATCGCAACAGGAATTGGCCAGCGCGCTTGCCGTCGTCGATCAAATCGAAATCGATGAAGAACTGATACGTCGATTTAATAAATTAGGGCCACGCTATACTTCCTACCCTAGTGCAGATCGTTTTGAACCTAGTTTTTCTGCGGCGGACTATATCGCGCAATTACAGCAACGCGCGAGCAATCCTAGCAAACCGCCGCTTTCCTTGTATATCCACATTCCCTTTTGCCAATCGCTGTGCTATTACTGCGCTTGCAATAAAGTCATCACCAAACATCGCAGCAAAAGCGCCGAATATTTGCATTATTTGCAAAAAGAATTGGCGCTATTGCAGCCCTATTTGCAGGCAAATTCGGCAGAAAAACAAGTCGCCACTCAATTGCATTTAGGCGGTGGCACACCGACCTTTTTGAGTAATGATGAAATGGCGCAACTGATGCAGATGCTGCGCCAGTATGTGCAATTTACGCCCGATGCAGAAATTGGGATTGAAATCGACCCCCGTACGGTTACCCCAGAGAGCTTGGCGTTTTACGCTAGCTTGGGTTTTAACCGCACTAGCCTAGGGGTGCAAGATTTTGATTTGGCGGTGCAACAGGCGGTGCACCGGATTCAACCTTACGAGATGATAGAAACAGCCTTGCGGGCTAGCCGCGAAAATGGCTTTCGCTCTATCAATTTCGATTTGATTTATGGCTTGCCCAAGCAAAGTTTAGCCAGTTTTGAAGCCACCATCGACCAAGTCATCGCCTTAGCACCGGATCGCAT
>JACPVY010000442.1 GCA_016197345.1 Burkholderiales bacterium | reverse complement strand
TCGTTGTAATTCGAGGTGCCGTCATAGGAGATTTCATCAGCGATCTCGAGATGGTCGGCCGCACGCTGCCAATACAAACTCAGCGCGGCGAGCGTGGCAGGCACACAGGTTTGATAATTTTGCCGCACGAAACCCACGGGCAACAACACCCGCTTCCCTAGAGCGCCATCTTGCTGCAAACGCTCAGCGATCCGGTCAAAAAAAGGCGAACCAACTTGCCGCGCAAAATCTTTGGCTGCCGCTAAATTTCCTAAACGTAGCGCAAGATCAGTACGGCGCGACGCTAACCAGATTTGGCTATTCTTTTCTTGCAAAGGCGCATAGCGTTCGCACACGTCGAGCGTCGCACTGGCTTCGCGATATAAACCGCGCTCAAATTGCAATTCGAATAATTGCCCACCTAGCGCCGCACTTTCACTTTGGTCAAAGCGTTGTTGCAATAAATCGAGCGCTTCATCGTCCGCTCCCACCAGCGTTAGCAAATGCGCAAGAAACTGGATTGCCGGGCGATAGTGAGGGCGCTGCACTAATACCTCGCGCATTAATTCCACGCCTTGTGCATATTGATCCCGCTTTTCGCAGACATAGGCCCACTGCGTCGTCAGCCACACGCTATTGGGGGCATATTGACGTGCTTGCTGATAATATTTTTCGGCACTCGCAAAGTCGCGCAACATGCCATAGGTTTCAGCCCAATTGCCATACCACTCGCCCAAAACCTCTGGCGGCGCGTCAAAAGCAAAGGGGAATTTTTGTAGCAAACTCCAAGCCGCGAACGGGCCTTGACGGCGTAGCAAATACTGCACATAGCTATTGCGCACCGCGGCATGCTGCGGTTGCTGTCGCCACAAGCGCAAAATCAATGCTTGCGAGCGGCGCATCGCACCAAGATGATGTAATAAGCGCTCTTCGACTAAACGTGCTTCGATGCTTGGCACCTGCGCTAGCTGGGGCATCAAGGCTTGGGCTTGCAAAAACAAACCCTTGTCAGCCAATTGTTCGATTTGTTGAATCAGTGCCGTCGATGAATCGATTGGAGTCGTGGTCACGATCAGTTCCTTGCAAGGAAAAAAACGCTATAGCGAGCATGTGCACTGCGCGCGGTGACAGACTTGGGACACACTCAAGGTGGATTAAATGCGAATGCACATTAATCTACACGCACGCGGTTGAGGCTCGAATAGGAAAAGTCTGGCACAGATATTGCCAATCATCAATATCCGCCAAGCAAATCCCTGCGATATGTGCGTGTTACTGGCGTCGCGCTTCGCGTACGCCCGGCACTTCGTAAATATTCAGCAGCGCTTTTTGCAATTGCGCAGTAGAGCCAATTTCAGCAGTAAATGCCATCCGCGCTAAGCCCTTGCTACTGTGCGTGTTGACATCCGTGACATTGATTTTTTCACGCGAAAATACTTCAGAAATATCGCGTAGCAAGCCTTGGCGGTCATTTGCCAACACGAAAATAGCGACTGGATACACGGTATCCGCACCCGCTCTCCCCCAAGTGGTTGCGATTACGCGCTCTGGCGAGCGCACTTGCATTTGCGCAAAGTTCTTGCAATTGACACGGTGAATAGAAACGCCCTTGCCTTGCGTGATAAAGCCAATCACCTCGTCCGGTGGCGCAGGCTTGCAGCACTTAGCCAATTGCGTCATCAAGCCATCGGTGCCGACCACCAACACGCCCGATTTCGCGCCGCTAGCGACGCTAGAATTGCGGCTCTTGCTCAGATATACCGCATCTTCTGGTTCTGGTTCCTTCGCATTGGGGTCGGCATGCAAGGCCAATTCCACATTGCGCAAGCTAAATTCATCTTTGCCGACGGCCAAATACATGTCATCGACTTTTTCGAAATTGAGCTTTTGCGCCAGATTTTCGAGGTTGACCGAGGTTTTCCCTTCGCGCTGCAAGGTTTTTTCAATTTGGCTACGGCCAGAGGCAATGGTTTCTTGTTGATCAATCGCGTGAAACCATGCCCGCACCTTGGCGCGCGTACGCGGGCTGACCGTGTAATCCGGGCTTAACCAATCGCGCGATGGCCCTGCTGTACCGGGCGCACCCTTGGCCGTGATGATTTCTACCGTTTGCCCATTTTTGAGTGGCGTATTCAGCGGCACCATCACATTATCGACTTTCGCACCACGGCAACGATGGCCGACATCGGTATGCAAATAGTAAGCAAAATCGATTGGGGTCGCACCGACTGGCAATTCCAACACCCGGGCTTGCGGCGTCAAGACAAAAATGCGGTCGTCTAGTGTGGTGGATTTCAGTTGCTCCACCCATTCGCGCTGGCTATCTTCTGGCCCTTGCACCGCGTCAGAGACATC
>JACPVY010000441.1 GCA_016197345.1 Burkholderiales bacterium | reverse complement strand
GGGCTCGCCAGCAATTGACTTAAGACACTGACTTCTAGCGTGGCGCAAAATTGCGGGTGATCAAGTAAAGCACGTGCGGCAAATTGATGTACGGCGGCACAGCGGCTAAGGAGCAAAAGCTGTAGCAGCATCGCGGCGGCATTGGGCGCTTGGTCCCAGCACAAAGGAAAGGCTTCTTGCCGCGCGCGTTTGGTGTCTAGCGTATCGGCGCTGGTGATCGGGCTGATTTGGTACCAACTGCCGCCATCGCGCGAGCTACGCCACGGGCCGTTGCTATGCAACAGTCGATTCAAGAGCAACCAATGGCTATATGGGCCGTAATAGCGTGTTTGCGGCCCTTGTCGGGTGACAAATGTGCGCTTGCTGGCGGCTTTGGCTTGTGCGTCATCCATCGCCAATAATGCGCTAGTAGCCATCGCGACATAGGCGCTAGGGTCATCTTGTGCAAGGCGACGCAAGGTGCGCCAACTGCGGCGACGCAGATAATCGCGGGTGAATTTGCTATAGGCGACACGGCTATTGTCGCTTTGCGCTTCTTGGCGATAAGGCACCCAGCGCCTATCGAGCCAAAGATGGCGCGCGCCACCACGATTGCCTGCCGTAACGGTCTCAAAGCGTTGCGCCAGTATGCCCCACAGCATGGCGTCGCCACGCATTTCAGCGGCTTTGTACAAATAACGCAAGGCGCGGAAGGCACCGGGCAGTATCGCTAAGGTTTCGGCTTGCGCGAGCACAATGCGCCGCGCGAGGGGCGATTCTGGCAATTCGGCGTGGGCGATTAAATCGAGCTGCGGCAAGCTTTGATCTAAGCGTAGGCTGCGATGTTGCTCAGCCAGCAGGAGCGCCGCGAGCATGGTGCTTTCCTCTTGCGTTTGCCATGCTTCGCACACTTTGCGCGGCCATTGATCAATCAAACTGTGCGCGGCTTGTTGTTTTTGCTCGCGGGAAGCTAATTGCCACCAAGCTTGCTGCGCCATTCTTTGCACACTTAAGTTACCACTGCGTTGTTGCAGTTCTTGCATGGCTTGTAAGGCGCCAGCATCGCCAGCACGCCCAATTGCATACGCAAGGCTATAGTCTTGCAAGCTCGTGCCCTGCCCGAGCAAACTCACGAGCAAGGGCACGGCCCGACTCAGGCGTCGTTCACCTATGCGCCAAATCAGGCGGCTGCGTTGCTTGGGATTGAGTGTTTGCCAGTGCGCCGCTTGCAGGCGTTCCAGTAAGATGTGATCAATAGCGGTGGTGGCTACGGGGGCTGGCGTTACAGCGGGTGCGGCTGACACGGTGGCGTTGATTGTGCCACTTGTTATTTGCTGGGCAAGCGGGAGAAAACCTTGGGCTTGGCGCTCAATTTGGCACGTTTGAAAAAGCTGCTGCGCCCGCACTAAAGACACTGGTTGCGGCGTACGTGTGCTGTCGCGCCCTTCTTGTCCTTCGCGCCATTGGCGCAGATTCACCAAATATCCCTGCTCTGCCAACTCGAATAATTGGATTTCGCATAGCAATAACGGTTTCTGTTGCCGCTGCAGGCGTAGGCTACGAATGAGTTTCACGGTGCGCTTCCTCAAATAATCTTGCTCGATTATACATGGCGGCGCGATGTCAACACGACGACATCCGCTAAGCTTTATCGCGCGGGACAATACAGCGGCTCCCGGGTATGCAACCGAAAATCCAGCAAATCGCGTCATTCAGCCCGTCAATTCAGTCATTCGTCGCATCTGCTTTGCGAAGGCAATGCAGATACCGCAAAATTCCACCATTCCAGCACTCTCCTCTATCGCCAAGAAGGTTACGCTATGACACCAGCTTCACGCACCTCATTCTTTTTCAAATTGGTTTTGCCTGGCATCGTTTTATGCGTGCTAGGTTCGGTGGTATTCAATTTGGTGCAAAACGACGAATTACTAACGACACTGAAAAATTTGCGTGATCACCAAAATTCGTTTCAGATACGGCTGAGTGAAGAGGCTGGGCAAGATAATAATGGGATAGGCGCGCATGGCGAATTGCGCTTAGTAGCACACGGCAAGCTCGGTTTTAGTAGCGACGAAACAAGCGTCGCCTCGCTCAGTGACAATGCCACAATTGAAGAAAAACGCGGCTCACAATACTGGCGCGTCGATTTTTCTCTCGATGAAAATAAGCACATCGTACAAAACTTCTCGTATAACGGCCGTCAACATGCAGCGGACGCTCAAGCCAGACGTTGGCTAGCTGGCGTCATCCCAATCTTGCTACGTGAAAGCGGCAACCACGCTAAGACGCGCGTTGCTAGTTTGCTGACACGCGGCGGTGCCGATATGGTATTGAACGAAATCGATTTGATACGCTCGTCCCATTCTCGCGCTAAATATGGCATCGCCTTGGTCAGTCAGGTGCAATTAGAGCCTAAACAAATACAGCGTTTGCTGGCGTTCACTTCAAAAATGAACGATAGCTATGAAACCAGCAGACTGCTCAAAGCAGTAATCACCAAACAGAATTTAGATGCTTCCAGCCAAGTTGAGCTACTCAAGCAAAGTGCCAATATTCAATCTGATTTTGAACATGCGGCGCTGCTCCAGCATGCGATGCCCAAACTTGTCGATAACGACACAGTATTGCAAGCATGGTTAGGCAGTATCCAAACCATAGAATCGGATTTTGAAATTCGCCACACAATTGAAGCAATTGGTGGTCGCGATGCCACGTCAGAAGCGCTTATCGCTACCGCGCTTCAGGCCAGCAATCAAATCAATTCAGACTTCGAACGCCGTAGCGCTTTAGAATTTTTAGCAGGCCATATCCAGCACAACGAACCGAAGCTGATCCAGGCTTATCTAGCCTCGTGCAAGGGCATCGATTCAGATTTCGAAAGGCGCTCCGCGCTAGTGACGATTATCAATGGCACTACTCTCGCAAATGCTGAATGGTCTGCGGTCTTCGATGCGATGCAAGGCATGGGTTCTGATTTTGAAGTCAGAGAAGTCTTGCAAACGATAGCCAAACATCTGCCAAATGACCCGCAATTACAGCAGCGCTACCACAAAACTGCGGCGCAGTTAGGGGATTTTGAACGTGACAAAGCAGAAAGAGCGTTGTTAGCGCGGCAAACTTGATTGGCATGACAACACCAGGCTTTCAGTACTCCATAGGCTCGTTGACCGCTCGCATCGCCACTATGCAGAGGATTGCGCTAGCATCGTGCTGGCTCTTGAATCGAGCAATTCTTGGCAAGGTCGTTGCCATGCGTTGGCGCTCAAGCGATTTAGCAAGGACACTACGAATCCATGTTTAGCACGGGCAATTAACACGATTGATCCACCATGTAAAGCAATTTCCTCCAGCCAGGAAATCGTACGTATGCTTACATATTTTTCAATAAATAGTGGCAAAAGATGGTTGTCATGGCGTCTTGCAGAATGGCAAAATGCCCTCTCTTTAGCTGTCACAAGAACAGCCTATCAAATTAAATTTGTGGTGGCATGAAACGCTATGCTATCGCTGCCGGATGTGTAGTCGGATTGCAGCCTGCTGGAAAAAGCCCTGCCTTGGCTTTCAACGAGCTGCCGTATTGAACCCCATCATCCTTGTTTAAACAGGGATTTTTCAAAAATATTATTCAAGGGATTTCAAATGTCTTTACGCAAACAGCTTTTTGCACTTTCCACACTTGCTTTCGCTTGCGCAGCCCTCCCGGCACAAGCGAAGATTGTTGACCTTTCCTTTAATGGAACGTATGACCTTGTTATGGGCAGTGAGATTTTTGGTGTTCCAGGCCCTAGCGTCGCATTTGACTATCGCATCAAATTTGATACGGAAAAAAACGACCATTTCGTTCACGTGCAAAGCGGGCAAGTCATACAAGGCCAAATGACTGCTGGCCAAGATTTATTTGGCTATTCGGCTTCCAGCATTGTCGCCTCCAACATCAAAATTGGTGACCACGTCTATCAACCAGCGCAATTGGCAGAGCGGAATATCGGCGGCGGTTATACCGCGCATATCTGGTTTGATCGCGATATAAGCAAAGAAACACCAAGCAAAGTTTGGATGATGTTCGATGCATCGACCGAGCATGAAATGAATACGCTACAAATTGGTGGGGGTTATCTCGATGCCGACGAGAAAGTGCGGCTTTACGACGTTAGCGGCATTGACTACTACAACTACCAACAGGGTGACTACAAAATGGCCTTCACTAGCGAAACGCACGTTGCCGCCGTACCAGAGCCAGAGACTTACGCCATGATGGGTTTCGGCTTACTCGCATTGGTGGCTTTGCAAAAACGGAGTGCCAATAAAGGCAAGCACTGAAAATCCATCGCATAGACATCTCTTAAGCAAGCGTAAGCGCGCTAGGTGTTAGGATGTTGCGGGGCCGAATGCGAGTAGAAACTTGCATTACGGCCCATTTTAATGCGCAAATTTCTTTCGCTGTCGGAATGGCCAAAACAGCGTAAACTGCAGACATCTTTTTCTCTAATCTGCCTCATGCCGCCCCCTTCTGGTAAAGACAAAACTGGCTGGATTGCAGTCTCCGCTAGCTCAAACAAAGCACTGAAAAAGCGTGCGCAAGCGCCTGCTGCTCCAAGCTCCGCTATCGCAAAAAAACGTGCCTTGCTCGCGCATCGATTGCATGGAATGGGGGCGCCGCTCGTGCAACAGCTTGGCCGTCAAGCGCTAGCGCAAGAGCCTCGTAACAATTGGCTAAGGCATGCGGTGGCGGCTTCTAGCTTAGTTGGCACGACTGCCACGAGCTTACTATTAGGTGCACCAGTGCTTATCGCTGCTAGCGTTGCGCTAGTTGGCTATGCAGCAGGTTTCGCGCTGGGCCACCAAATAGTACGGCAGCGCACCGAACGCACAATTTCACAAGAAATGGATTTGGCACGACAATTTGATCTTTGCGTGAAAGAATATACGCCACGCTTAACGGCAGATAGTTGCGCTCAGTTGCAGGCCATCAAAAGCGCCTTAGCGGTGTTGTTGCCACGCATGCCACAGATCAAGCAGGAATTTTTGCTCAGCGTGGAAGATTGTTTTTATATTTCGCAATCGGTGCTGCGCTATGTGCCAGATGCTTTGCATGCCTTTTGTGCCATTCCAGCGCATAGCCAAACGCTAGCACTCGATGAAAGCGGCATCACAGCAGAGAAATTATTGCATGGTCAATTGCAATTGATACTAGAGAAACTTCAAGAATTACAGCACGCGCTGCTGCAGCAAGACGCACAGAAATTATTGCTGCAACAACGGTTTCTACAAGAAAAATCGCGCTGAATAGCGCGATTTTGTGGAAATATCAATGAGGGCGTACAGGGCTTACTGCTCCCGCGCTTGATGGACATCCGCATTTTGCATCATCACATCGGCATCGTGATTGTCTCGTATCGTTTTCGCTAACGTGAACGTAGCCGAAATCAAAAACAAACCAGAAGCGAGCATATAGCCTAAATGTGCGGGATCAACTTTCATCATCGATAAACCCCAAATCAACAGTGCCAATGAAATCCCAAAAGCAAACCAAACCTGCATACGCCACAGCGACGTATCGACTTTCTCATCTTGATTGTCGCGTATGCTTTTTGACAGCGCAAAACTCGCGAATAAGGTAAAACAAAAACCCATGGCGAGGAAAATGCGGTTGATACCTTCTAGCGGCAAATTCAAGACGCCATAGCCACATAACAAAACTGCCGCTGCAAAGGAAACCCATACTTGAAAAAACCAGCTACTGGTATCGCGCCGAATAAAGATTTGCTGTGCCATGATATTGACCGAAGTGGTTGAGGTGGCTGTAATGTAGCATTGTGGCGACAGTCTGCTCGTTTGGCGTATCAAGTATCAAATCGCGATACTAAATTCCATCGCGGTCAGGACTTACAACTTGTATCCCCCCCTTTTCTACAGCTTCCCATCCACTTTTTCGGCGAAAAAAAACCTGCCCAAGTTAAGGCAGGTTTTTTTTGTAGCACGCTAAGCATCTAGCGCTAGGCAGGAATTACTTGTTGGAACGGCTGCGGTATTCGCCAGTACGGGTATCGATTTCGATACGATCGCCTTGTTCCACGAACAATGGCACTGGAATGTTGAAGCCAGTCGAGATTTGCGCTGGTTTCATGACTTTACCGGAGGTATCGCCTTTCACTGCTGGCTCGGTGTAGGTCACTTCGCGCACAACGGTGGTTGGCAAATCAACAGAAATCGCTTTTTCGTTGTAGAACACAACTTCGCAAGTCATGCCATCTTCGAGGTAATTCAGGGCGTCGCCCATGTTTTCGCCTTCGACTTCGTATTGGTTGTAATCAGCGTCCATGAACACATACAAAGGATCAGCGAAATACGAGTAGGTCGCTTCTTTCTTGTCGAGCACGATAACGTCGAATTTGTCATCCGAACGATAGACCGATTCATAGCCAGCATCGGTCAACAAGTTTTTCATCTTCATCTTGCAGACGGAAGCATTGCGGCCCGATTTGGTGTATTCGGTTTTGATGACGACAAAAGGTTGACCATCGACCATAACAACGTTGCCGACTCTGATTTCTTGTGCGGTTTTCATAGCGTATCTGCGTAAAATTAATGGGTGTATAAAAAGTAAGGTGGATCACGAGTATATATAGCGATATATCCAAGTGTATCCAGCGGTCGGGTCAAACCACGGATTAACGGTTTAATGGTTCAACAACGGGGGCAGCAATACCAAAGCCCGCCATTTTAACTCAAAAATAGGCTTCTAGCAGTCTTTTCACACACAGAAGTCTGATTTCATTGAAGAAATTACCCGTCGTTTAAGCTAGTTTTGCGATCATTTGCATGAGATTGGCCGCCAAATGGCCGTTTTGCTGCAAGCTTGTTTCCCATGCTATCGCCGCCTGCCGAAATTGTGGCAATAGCGTGCAATAGCGCTGCCAACTCGCCGCCAATTGTTCAAGCTGCCCTACGCCATTCCACATCAAAGACATCTCACGGCAGGCGCTCGCAAGCTCAGGACTCATCTCACTAGAATAGCGGGCTAAAAAGGCATCTAGCTTATCGAGATGCGCGCCCTCTTCTTGCGGGTAAATGTGCCAGAGCATAGGCCGCGCCGCCCATTGTGCGCGCACGAAAGAATCTTCACCCCGCACGAAGTTGAGATCCATCGCCCAGAGCAATTGGTCGTACGCACTTTGCTCGATAAACGGCAGCACTTGCAAGCGCAGATTGCCGCGTGCGCCATGCGCGCCTGCAAGTGCTGGCTGCTGTAAAAACGCGGCTATTTTTTCGCTTACAACACCTTGTGCGACACTGCATAGAATTTTTTGCGGCCCGCTCTGCCATGCGTCGAATAATTCCGCTAGCGGCGCGCCGGGGTAGCAAAACAGGCCGATGTTGATTTCATCTGAGGCGGGTTGCAAAGGCAAGGATTGCCAAAAATGTTGTTGCGCGATTGTATTCGCTTGGAAGGCCGTTCGTCTCGCTGCGAGATCCGATTCGGCCAACAAACCGCCCGTCTGCGCCGAAAACCCAGGGAAGAAGAAATGTTTGCGCATGCCAGTTTGCGGATGAATAGAGGGCAAAGCATGGCACGATTCGACCCAAGATTCAGCGCTCAGGTATTCGAGATTCAGCCACACGGGCGCTCGCGCTTGCGTTCGCATCTGCGCAAAATAGGCTTCTGGCAAAGCGCAACCAAAGCCTTCGATCACCGCCTCACTTACAGCAACCTCCCCGCTGCTGAGCAAATCTAGTGCGGCATCGCACCAATGCAAAATGTCGATGCCAAACACGCTCTGGCGTACGGCATTGACATCCACTTGTGGGCATAGCGTTTGAAAACTACGCAAATCATCGACCCACAACTGCACTTGAACGCTATATTCGCGCTGCAATTGGCGCGCCAAACGCCAACACACACCAATATCACCGAAATTATCGACAACACGACAAAACAGAGCGAGAGTGTGCAAGGCCATAGCGAACACGCAGGAAAAAAATGAAAGCGAGAAATAATCGAAAAATCGGAAGAGAAAAATAAAACGCCACGCTAAGCAATGCTCGCGTGGCGTTTCTTTTTACTGGCGTCCCCAAGGGGATTCGAACCCCTGTACTCACCGTGAAAGGGTGATGTCCTAGGC
>JACPVY010000440.1 GCA_016197345.1 Burkholderiales bacterium | reverse complement strand
GTATGACCTACTTCATTGACCCGCGCTGTGGGGGGATTCGCTGCGGCTGCTTGTGGGGCGTCAGGCTTTGCACTGGCGACGGGGGTGACCGCGGCGGCAGGTTTGGCGACTGGCGTCTGTTTAGGTGTGGCGACAGGGCTGGTGCTGGCGGCGACTGAATTGGTTTGCATGATCAACCTTTCAAGTTGGGTAGGAGGTGAAACTGGTGAAACAAGCATTCAAGATCATAGCTTATTGGCAAAAATAACAATGAATAATCGTATTGTTGCACTGTGATTCTTGTTTCGGCGCGAATATTTGTAGCACTTGGTAGCCGCGCATCTGCAATTTCAGCGTAGATCGTTAGCCGCGAAAGTGCTAGGGGAAAAACTGTGTGCTGCTAATCGTTGGTCGAACTAAGCAGGCAATCCTTACACAAACTGCCGGCAAATAAATCAACAATTAGGCGTTGTTGTCGCGCATCAAATGGTTAAAAGTCATTTGCGAAAGGGGGGCTGGCCAGTACAATCGGGCAGACATTTGCTGTGCCCTCAATCGCACTGGAGGTTTGCATGCCCCATGTAATGAAGCAAATTTCGCTCGCTTGCGCGTTGTGTTTGCCTGCGCTGAGCGCTCACGCACAATCGGCCGAAGAAGACGATCTCGCGCGCATCTATGGTGATAAAGCCTTCGTCAGTATCGCGACTGGCGCCCGTCAGCCGCTCTCGCGTGCACCAGCCGTCACCACCGTCATTACCGCCGATGATATCGCCAAAATGGGCGCCACCGATCTGAATACCGCGCTCGAAATGGTGCCCGGCATGCATGTCGAGCGCGCTGCCTTTTATTACTCACCGATTTATGTGATGCGCGGTATCTATAGCGTCAATAATATTCAGGTGTTGGTTTTGCTTAATGGGGTACCGATGGTTGCCGCAAATCCGGGGGTGCGCGGGATTGACCTCGGCGATATGCCACTAGAGCATGTGGCCCGGATTGAAGTCATACGCGGCCCGGCATCTGCTCTGTATGGCGCGGATGCATATAGTGGTGTCATCAACGTGATTACCAAATCCCCCGCTGATCTACACGGCAGCCAAGTGGGCGCGCGCTACGGTAGTTTTGCCAGTCGCGATGTCTGGCTTGAACATGGTGGCAAAATAGGCGGGCTAGCGCTTTCGGCTTTCCTGCATCTGGGAACAAGTGCTGGGAGCAAAGAGATCATTGACGCCGATGCGCAAAGTGCGCGAGATAAAATTTTTCACAGCCATGCTAGCCTAGCGCCGGGGCCAGTATCGCGCGGCATGGATGCGGCGGATGTCAGCCTCGAAGCAAGCTATCAGCATTGGTGGGGACGGTTGAATTATCTCGAGCGTGACAATATCGGCACCGGCGCTGGGATTGCTAGTTCGCTAGATCCAATTGGCAAGCAAAAGACGCAGCGTGCTATCTATGAATTGGGTTGGGCGCAGAGTCAATTTGTGGAGGGTTGGGATGGGAACGCGCAGATTTCATATGTTGACCTGCAAACGCGTTTGCCGGAAAGCGTCAGATTGGCACCTCCCGGCACGGTCTTGGCGAGTGGGATTTTCCCCGATGGGCAACTTGGCCATCCCGAAATTTCCGAATATCAATTGGGCATTTCTGGCAACGTTACCTACTCCGGTTTTGCGCAACACAAAATGCGGATCGGGATAGGGCATGAAGACCATAACCTATATCAAACCGCCACCTTCAAAAATTACGTATTCAATGCCAATGGCGTCCCCGTTCCTGTGGGGGCGTTACAAGATTTTTCTAGCATCCAACCCTTTTTGCTACCGCAACGGCGCAAGTTGAATTATCTGTATCTACAAGACGAATGGCAGTTAGCGAACGATTGGACGATCACCGGAGGCATACGGCATGA
The DNA here is from genome assembly GCA_016197345.1 of Burkholderiales bacterium. Taxonomy (GTDB): domain Bacteria; phylum Pseudomonadota; class Gammaproteobacteria; order Burkholderiales; family Burkholderiaceae_D; genus JACPVY01. Next base: position 33 of record JACPVY010000440.1, on the reverse strand, counting down.
CCGCTATTCCGATTTCGGCAGCACCACCAATCC
>JACPVY010000439.1 GCA_016197345.1 Burkholderiales bacterium | reverse complement strand
CCCTTTAATCAGCTTGGAATTGCAGGGGGCGCATAACACCACCACCTTGCTCGGCGCTATCACATTTTTGTTGGAACAAGATTTGAATGCGGTCGCCGCGCTCGTCTTTATTTGCATGATCATGGTGCCACTGCTGGAAATGGCATCAATGCTGTATATTTTGCTGCCGCTACGCTTTGGCAAATTGGCACCTGGCTTAGCGCGTGTTTTCCGCTTAGTGCAAGCGGTGCGACCTTGGAGCATGGTGGAAGTATTTATGCTCGGCATTTTGGTGTCGTCAGTGCGGGTATCAGCTTTTGCAAGCGTCGAAGCTGGAATCGCAGCGTGGTCATTTGCCGCGCTCATGGTTTCCTTGATGGCGGGTGCTTGGTTTTTCAATGAACGTGAATTATGGGAATGCGTGCAAGCGCATACAACACCAACATGAGCGAGCCAAGCCGCGCCATCACGGCAAAAAGCCAAGGGCTGCTAGTCTGTCCCTCCTGTAGCTTATTGTGCCAAGCGCCCAACCAGACCTCAGCACATACGCAAGCTGTTGCTAGCCCTGCCTCCGCGCCCCTATGCCCGCGTTGCCAGAGCGCACTCCATATGCGCAAGCCACATAGCATAGGGCATACCTGGGCCTTTTTATTGGCAGGCTATTTGCTCTACATTCCGGCGAATTTATTGCCGATTATGGAAGCGCGTTCCTTAGCGGAAGCGCAGATTGATACCATCATGAGCGGCGTGATTTATCTGTTTAATAGCGGTTCGTGGGGCTTAGCAGCGATTGTTTTTACCGCTTCGATTGTGGTGCCGACGTTTAAATTATTGGCGCTCACCTGGCTCAATTGGACGGTGCAGAAAAAGAGTACGCGCTGGCCGCAGCAAAGAACCACACTCTATCGCTTTGTCGAATTGATCGGGCGCTGGTCGATGTTAGATATTTTCGTTGTTGCGCTATTGGTCGCTTTAGTGCAATTGCGCATGTTTGCGGTAGTGCGTGCTGGCCCAGCGGCAGCAGCTTTCGGTGCGGTGGTGGTGCTAACAATGCTCGCCGCCCACAGTTTTGAACCACGATTGATTTGGGATTATTGCGATAATGAGTGAGGAAAATCGTAGCCAGCAAGGGACAGACCCAGATGCTAGCGAGCCAAGCAACCACGCCGAAAACGACGCTAGCCTAGCCTTGCCCGTGCAACCGCTGTTGCCGGCAGCAAAAGTCAGCCCACGTTGGCAATGGTCGCCGTGGGTGATTTGGCTGATCCCGGTGATTGCCGCGGCGATTGCTGGCTATTTAGTCATCCACGCCATGCTAGAGCGCGGTAGCACAATTACGATCAGCTTCAAAAGTGCCGAAGGCTTAGAAGCTGGCAAGACCAAGATCAAATACAAAGACGTTGATATCGGCGACGTGAAAACCATTTCGCTGTCGAAAGACCGTTCGCAAGTGATCGTCAAAGCGCAATTGGTGAAAGGCGCGGCTAGTTTCGCGCGTGACGACACGGTGTTTTGGGTGGTGCGTCCCCGGATTGGTGCGGGCGGGATTTCTGGCTTATCGACGCTGTTGTCTGGCTCGTATATTGCAGTTGATGTCGGTAAATCGGAACTGGAGCGCGATGACTTTATCGGCCTAGACGCGCCGCCACCGATCACCAATGGCCTGGCCGGACGGCATTTTATTTTGCATAGCGAACAAATCGGTTCGCTCGATGTCGGTGCGCCGCTGTATTACCGTCGCCTACAAGTGGGACAGGTGATTAGCTATGAACTCGATAAAAACGGCCGTGGCTTTACTTTCAATGTCTTCGTCAATGCGCCTTACGACCAATATGTACGGCAAAACAGCTTATTTTCACACGCGAGTGGCGTCGAATTTAACCTAGATGCAAACGGCATCAAGCTGCAAACCGAATCGCTGGCATCGATTCTTTCGGGCGGCATTTCGTTTGAAACTCCTGCTGATAATGTGACCCAGCAAGCGGCGGCGAATGCTGAATTTACTTTGTTTCCGAGTCGGCAAAAAGCGTTACAGCATCCTGATTTTGAAGTGCGCGCTGGCTTGATGTATTTCAATGAATCGGTGCGTGG
>JACPVY010000438.1 GCA_016197345.1 Burkholderiales bacterium | reverse complement strand
GCAAAAAAACACGCATCATTTCCTGCATCAATTCCTTCCATGGCCGTACTTTGTTCACGGTCTCGGTCGGTGGTCAGCCAAAATACACCGAAGGCTTTGCACCACTGCCACCAGCAATCGAACACATCCCATTTAACGATATCGAAGCCGCGAAAGCTGCTATCGGCGATGACGTTTGCGCTGTAGTAGTCGAACCAGTGCAAGGCGAAGGCGGTGTGTTGCCAGCAACCCCAGAATACCTGCAAGCCTTGCGCGAAATTTGCACCGCTAAAGGCGCATTGTTGATTTTTGATGAAGTGCAATCGGGCGTGGGCCGTACGGGTCATTTGTTCGCCTACATGGACTACGGCGTGACCCCAGATATTTTGACTAGCGCGAAAGCCTTGGGCAATGGTTTCCCAATCGGCGCGATGTTGACCACCAATGAAATCGCGGCTGAGTTCGGCGTTGGCACTCACGGTACCACCTACGGCGGCAACCCATTAGCGACCACCGTTGCATTGAATGTCGTGCAATTGATCAACCAACCAGAATTCCTCGCACGCGTACGTGAAGCGGGTGAAAAAGTTGCCGCTATGTTGCAAGGTCTGTGCGACCAATTCCCAACGCTATTTGCAAGCACTCGCGGTAAAGGTTTGTTGCGCGGCTTGTTGATGGCACCAGAAAACAAAGGCAAATCGAAAGACTTCAGCCGCGCTTGCGAAGCCAACGGTTTGATGATTTTGATCGCTGGCCCAGACGTGGTTCGCTTAGCCCCTGCATTGACGGTGTCGGATGAACAAATCGCTAAAGCAGGCGAAATCATGGCGGCGACCGCACGTCAATTTTTAGAAGCCAAGTAAAACAGGCTGCAAGTCGTTGTAGGGCAGAAATTTTTTCTGCCCTATGCAATCCATCTTCAAAACGCGTCCAAACTTGGGGCGCGTTGTCATTTCAACTAGGGAGTGCCCATGTTTGTCGTCCGTCCGGCAGAGTTAGCAGATATTCCGGCGCTGGAGTCTTTGGCACGCTTGGCGTCAAGTGGCGTCCACACCCTGCCACGCACCACTGAAAACTTGCAGCGCGCGGTGGAGCGCTCACTCGCTTCCTTTGCTGCGCAAGTCGAAATTCAAAGCGAAGAAGCGTACATGTTTGTGCTGCAAGATCAGCGCGATCATTCTCTGGTTGGCAGTTCCACCATTTTCGCCACCGCTGGCACGAATGGGACTTATTTTGCGTTCCGTAACGATGTCGTGCAGCAAGTATCGCGTGACTTGAATATTAGCCATAGCGTACACGCCTTGACGCTTTGTTCTGAGCTAACAGCGTATTCACAATTGTCGAGCTTTTTCATTCGCGACAATAAACATGCGGGCAATGAAGCGGCCTTGTTGTCGCGCGCGCGGCTGTTGTTTGCCGCGATTGCGCCACAGCGTTTTGGCGACCGTTTCTTCGTTTCGCTGGCGGGGATTAGCGATGACAAAGGACAATCGCCATTTTGGGATGCGCTAGGCCGCAAATTTTTCCAAATGGATTTTCTCGATGCCGAAAGCGCAGTCGAAGGCGCACGCAATCGCACCTTAATCGTCGAGTTGATGCCGCATTACCCTGTTTATGTGCCGTTGCTACCGACCAGTGCGCAAGCGGCGCTGGGGCAAATCCACCCAGAAGGCGAATTGCCATTTAGCTTGCTGCAAGCGGAAGGCTTTGAAGCCGACGAATACATCGATATTTTCGACGGCGGCCCGATTTTGCAAGCCCACCGCGATTCTCTACGCACCATTCAACATGCGCAACGCTATCGCGTCGAAAGTGGCAGTGTGGCCGGGCATGAAGGGGATAGCTATTTGGTCGGTAATACGCGCGAACAAGGCTTCCGCGCCATCGTCACCCACGGCAGCTTGCATGGTGATGCGCTATTGCTGACGAGTGCTGATTTGCAGGCATTGGATGTCGCGGCCGGCGAAGAGGTTATTTGCGTCAAATTGTGATTTTGAATATCAGGAGGGTTCGAAAAGCCTTCACATTGCTCATGTAACAGGTTTTTCGACGTTCCCATCACTCTTTTCGAGAGATTCTTATGCTAGTTGTACGTGCAATCAAACCCGACGATCTCGAACCACTGCTGAAGATGGCAGGGCAGGTCGGTAGCGGTATGACGACCTTGAAACCGGATCGCAAATTGTTGGGCGACCGCGTGGAAACGGCGTGTGCCTCATTTCGCGAAGAAATCGCACCTGAAAAGCGCGACTATATGTTCGTCATGGAAGATACCAGCCGGGGGTGTATGGCGGGTATTTGCGCGATCAAAGGCGCGGTCGGCCTGGAAGATCCGTTTTACAATTACCGCATCGGCACGCTAGTGCATTCCAGCCGTGAGTTAAAAGTCTTCACACGGATGGAAACCTTGTATTTGTCGAACGATTTGACGGGTAATTCTGAGTTGTGCTCGCTGTTCTTGCACCCAGATTATCGTAGCGGCCCGAATGGCAAATTGCTGTCGAAAAGCCGCTTCTTGTTCATTGCCCAGTTCCCGCATTTATTCACCGAAAAAATCATCGCGGAAATGCGCGGCTACCAAACGCCGGAAGGTGTGTCACCATTTTACGAAGCTTTGGGGCGCCACTTCTTTAAAATGGAATTTGATGCCTGTGACGAATTGACGGCGAAAGGCAAAAAATCCTTCATCGCTGAATTGATGCCGCGCCAGCCGATTTATGTTGCCTACTTGCCAGAAGATGCGCAAGAAACGGTCGGCAAAGTTCACACCAATACCGCGCCAGCGCGCCGTCTGCTGGAGCAAGAAGGCATGTATTACGACGGTTTCGTTGATATTTTCGATGCTGGCCCCGTGCTGCAAGCCCGTGTGCGCGAGTTGCGCGCGATGCGTGAAAGCGCACTGTCGGTGATCGACGGCACGCCTAGCGTGGTGCCGATTGGGGGCGAACCGATTTTGGTATCGAATACCGACATGAGCAATTTCCGTGTGATAGTCACCCCTGCTAGCCCAGACCATGGCCGCATCGCCTTGTCGCCTGCCGATCAAACTTTATTAGCATGCCAGCCCGGCGATGCCGTGCGCACGCTTTCCCTCAATTTGCGAAAGAGTACAACATGACCACAGCGAACTTCTCTCATTTCATCAACGGCCAATGGCTGACCGGTAGCGGTGCTGAATTAGTCGCCATCAATCCAGCCAATGGCGCGCAAACTTGGCAAGGTTTTCATGCCAGTAGCGAAGAAGTGGCGCAAGCCGTCGCAGCAGCCCGTGCCGCCTTCAAACCATGGGCGCGCACTAGCTTGGATGAACGTATCGCAATCTGCGTGCGTTTCCGCGATTTGTTGAAAGAACATACCGAAGCGCTTGCGCAATTGATCGCGCAAGAAGTTGGCAAGCCGATGTGGGAAGCGCGCACTGAAGTGGCGACGATGGCAAACAAGGTCGATATCTCGATCCAGTCTTACCATGCGCGTACTGGCCACGCCGCGAGCAAGGTAGCGGATGGCGATGCCGTTTTGCGTCACCGCCCGCATGGCGTGTTCGCTGTGTTTGGCCCGTATAACTTCCCCGGCCATTTGCCAAACGGCCACATTGTGCCCGCCCTGATCGCTGGCAACACCATCGTCTTCAAGCCATCCGAATTCGCGCCACAAAGCGCGGTGAAAACCCTGCAATTGTGGCAAATGGCAGGTGTGCCAGCAGGCGTCATCAACATGGTCAATGGCGCGCGTGACACTGGCGTCGCATTGGGGCAGAACGATGATATCGATGGCATCTTGTTCACGGGTAGTTGCCAAACTGGCATTAGCATGCACAAGCAATACGGCGGTAAAGTCGGCAAAATGTTGGCGCTGGAAATGGGCGGCAATAATCCGCTGGTGGTGTGGGATATCAAAGACATCGACGCTGCTGTGCATCACACGATTTTCTCCGCGTTCGTTAGCGCTGGTCAGCGTTGCACCTGCGCGCGTCGCTTGATCGTGCAAGACAATGAACAAGGCGCAGCGTTTATCAAGCGCTTGGTCGAAGTCGCCGGGCAAATCGGCGTCGGCGCGCAAGATGCTGATCCGCAGCCATTCAT
>JACPVY010000437.1 GCA_016197345.1 Burkholderiales bacterium | reverse complement strand
TGCTGAAAGAACGGCATTTGAAATTGCAACTGGAAAAACAAGGCGTGCAATTCGATGCCATTTGGTTCGGCCATAGCGAAAGCCTGCCAGCCAAAGCCCAGATTGCCTATCGACTTGACGCCAATACTTTCAATGGTGTCACCCGCGTACAATTGCTGGTAGAGCATGCGCAAGCCTGAGTGCAATTTGAAATAGCTCCCCTTCAATCCATGATGCTGGAGCATTGAAGAAAATTCGTTGAACTTTTAGCAAATAGCGCAGATAATTTATTGGCCTGCCTGCTTGCTTTCGTGTTTGGCTTGGCCTATTATCTGTACATCATATATTGCCGCAGAGCAATAACACACATGCCAGATGGTTTTCTGATTTGGCCTTTCTCTTTTTTCTGCATCTCCCGGCTTTTCTTGAATTTTTTCCCGCTGCAATTTATTTCAAGGAACCTCATGTTAGCCAGCCCTCTCACTCCCTTAGCAGAACGCAATGATCCCGCCCGCACGCGGGAGCGTTTGTTGCTAAAGTTTCGCAGCGATGCCGATTTGCTTTCTCTCGGTATCGCGATTGCCCGCGTCGTCGAACTAGCCTCATCGGAAGACGAAGCTGCGCAAAATCTGACCTACTACGTCTTGTCAGACGTTGCGCTGACGCAGAAAATTCTGCGCTTAGCCAATACGGTGTTTTACCGCAATAGCTGTAGCACACCGGTCACGACCGTCTCACGCGCCATTTTTATGCTGGGTTTTGACACCATCAAATCGTGCGCACTAGCTCTGTTACTAGTCGATAATTTATCCAATCGAAGGCATGCTGCTTTCATCCGTAAAGAACTGGTGCACTCGCTCTGTGCCAGTTTAATCGGACGCGAGTTAGCGCGACAAAGTCATATGCAAGGGGCGGAAGAAGCCTCGATTGCGGCCTTGTTTAGAAATCTAGGGCGCTTATTGATCGCTTCGCATGAGCCAGAATTATTCCGCGAAATCATGGATTTATGTGATCTTGGCACAAGCCAAGCACAGGCTGCGATTCAAGTGATGGGTTGTAGCTTTGATTTTTTGGCGGAAAACGTGCTGCGCGAATGGAATATCCCCGAGCCCTTGATCCACGCGCTTGAGCCGCTACCCTCGGGCTCACTTGCCGTCGCGAAATCACGCCAAGAGTGGATGCGGCAAGTGGTGTCGCTAAGCGCGGAAGCGGCCCAAGTGGTGTTAGCGGGACAGCAGTCTATCAGCCACGCTCAGATACAAACACTATTGCAACGCTATGGCGTCGCCTTGCATCTTGATATGGATAAAATGCGCGCCCTGCTGTCTCTGATCGGGCGTGAAATTGGCCAAGTGATTAAGCTGCTAAGCTTATCGCAGCCGTCCAACATTGAGCCGCAAATCACGAGCGCGCCAGAAATCGTCCAGCCCAGCTTGCCCAATGTCTTGAAAATGGCTGATATGGCGGCGCATGAAATTCATACCGATGAGCGCTATCCTAGCGGCAAGCCCTTAAACGCACGCGATCTGCTATTAGCTGGCATTCAGGTAGCGACGCAAATGATGGGCACGGGTAAATACAAACCCAGCGAATTGCTGACGCTCGTAGTCGAAACTCTGTATTCAAGCCTCGGTTTTCGCTTCGCTACCGTTTGCATCAAGGATAAGCGCAGTAATATGTACCGCGCGGTGATGGCAATGGGCGAGCAACAGGCAGCGCGGCAAAATCGTTTTTTGTTTTCCACCACGCCAAGCAACGATATGTTTCATTTGGCGATGGAAAACAATGCCGATTTGGTGATTGCCGACGCCAGCACAGTCAAAATTCGTGAATTGCTACCGGACTGGCATAAAGCGCTATTAGCCGATGCGCGTAGCTTAATGATTTTGCCGATAGTGATCGACAAATCACAGGTCGGTCTGTTTTATGCGGATCGGCGTGAACCAGCACCGGAAGGCGTGACCTCGGATGAAGCGGCGCTGATTAAAACCTTGATGGGGCAAATGGTGACAGCGATTCAGGTGCGCTAGCAGTCCCGATGGAATAGCCATTTTGCGGCAAATCACTGCGGCAAAATGGCTATTCCCGCTAACGCTCCGCTCCGCTATACTTGGCATCGCGCTATAGGCAAGCTCTGACCTATGCACTTACGCGAGGCTCTGATGAAAGTCCGATTTTCAGTTGTCACTGGTCAGCGGCAAACAAGTCTGCTTCGTTGCATTTGCCAGCCAATCTTTGTTGGACTTTTGCTCTGCCTCGATCTGCTCTGCCAGCCAGCCCTGGCTACCGGCAATAAATTCGATATTGTTTATCCCTCACCAGAATCACCGACCGATACCCGCTATCTGTATGACTGGGAAGTATTGCGCCTAGCCTTAGAGCGCACTAGCGCCCGTTTTGGTCCGTATGAGATACATCCTTCGAGCGAATACATGGCCCCCGCGCGTGTGACACAAGAAATGATGTTGGCGAATGGCCGTGTGAATTTGTTTGTGCGCGCCACTTCGCGTGAATTGGAACAAAAACTGCGCCCGATTCGGATTCCGGTTGATCGCGGTTTATTAGGCTATCGCATTTTTTTGGTGCGCAAAAACGATCTCCCCCAATTTGCCCACATCACCGATCTCGCGCAATTGCGCCCTTTGCGCGCCGGACAAGGTCGGGGCTGGGCCGACATCGCCATTTTGCAAGCGAGTGGCTTGAATGTGGTGGAAGGGAATAATTACGAGGGGCTATTTGGCATGCTACAAATGAACCGCTTTGACTATTTTTCGCGCTCCGCCGATGAAGCGTTGCGCGAATATAGCGAGCGCCATGAAAGCATTCCCGAATTGGCGGTAGAACCGACGCTACTGCTGTACTACCCCTTACCACGCTATTTTTTCGTGCGGCGCGATAGCGAAGGCGAATTGCTGGCACAGCGCATAGAAGCGGGCTTAGAAATGATGGTGCGCGATGGCAGTATGCAAGCGCTTTTTTGGAAACACAAAGGCGGTTTGATCGAACGTGCTGGACTGACAAAACGGCGCATGTTCAAAATCGACAATCCAACACTGTCCCCAGAAACCCCGTTGCATCGACCTGAATTATGGTTTCAACCCGGCAAATAATGCATTCTTTTTTGCTATTCCAGCGCCGCTTCACAAGCATGCGTATAAAACTCGACCAAGGCTATCAATCCCAACCGAGCTTGATCGCCATAGCTATCATCCAGTTGCTGCTTTTGTTTACCAAATACCTTGTTATACGGTTTATCTTGACGAACTCCTTTTTCGGCATCTCGCCCTTGTGATTCTGAACCTATGTGTGACATAGGGTGGGCTTTCGGGTCGGTTTTGCTCAGTGATTGCGCGAAACTACGCTGCCCTGCTTCAATTAATTCCAGTTCCATCACGCCACTAATGTTTGATTCTTTATTGCGTGCAGGTTCAGCGAGCATCCACGTTGTCACCAATTCATACATTAAATCGATTTGATTTTTCTTGATTGCAGGTGCTTCTTTTAGGATAACGCCATGTGCTAATGAGGGGGACATGATGATCATCAACATCCATTCCGCGATCTTGGCATCGTTGACTCCCAGCGTCGTTTTCATTAACTGGATTTTTTGCGCAAAGGCGACGTAATTGACGTCCAAGGTATCCTCAGCGTCCATTGCTAATGGCCCACCCGGCGCCCCCGGCAAAATCCCCATCTGCGAATTCATATAGGGGACAGAGCGGCTATCATGCACAAAATAATCGGGCGTATCCTTGGCAGAGGCAGAGCCATGCTCAGATAGCGTGACTTGTACAGTGTGGCCAGTGACTGTCTGAAAACTAATGATGTGGATAGTCGGCACCCCCGGACGCGCTTTTAGCATCTTCAGCAAGCCCGTCCACATGCCTAGACCACTTTTATTTCCCGGTTTGTATTCAATCAGCGGCACCACAGTATTGGTTGTCAGCGGGGTTTTGTCGCGCGGATCTGGCGCGAGGCTGACGGCGCCCTTGGTTACGTCCGCAATTTGCCTCGCACGCCGCAGCACTTCAAGACTGGCATCCTCCAAATGCGTTGCCGCTTCCACTTTCTGCGGATTCCATTCCCATTCATTTTCTTTTTTGGCTTTGACTCCGCCAGCAAATTTTTTAAGCAAGGTGCCGACCTGAGGCTTATCCGCTTTATCTACACTACGCAATAAGGTCTTGACCCGCTCTTCCAAATCCAGATCGGGGCGGGCCTCTGCTTGATTCAACTCATCAAACTCCTGTTGTTGCTTAGCATCGAGCACTCTTTGCACCACTGCAGCGCGATGGTCTGCGAGGTGGATAGCCGACGCGCTGTTGGCGCGATGATCCGCCAATTGCACTACGCTAAGCTGCGGCCGATTGTCCACCAAGGTCGCGCCAGTCATGCGTTGTGTGACGCCAGTGCTGGGCGCGGATTTTTTCTGCTGCATCAATTCTTTCATTGCACCATCCTTTCAGCGCTACGCCAACACCCTGCGATTTCCGCATCACGCTAGGCGCAACGGCGCTTAGCTCAAATCAAACTCTTTTTCCAAGGCTTCCACCGTTTTCGGGCCGATGCCAGCTATTGCAAGCAAGGCTGTTTTGTCACTTTTTGCGCCTAGTTTGCTAATCGCAGCATAGATCAAATTGGCCTTGTGTTTGCCGACCACACTTTCTAGGTCAGCCTGCGTCGCGGCACTGATTTTGCTCTTGCTACCACTTAACGAAAATGGCAAAGCACCCGTGTGATCTTGCAGGGTAACGTCACTATGCGTGCCGCTCGCCATCGAGCCTTGGCTATAACCGGGTTTCAGATACTGCGCATAGGTCGCGGTATCGACATCTTTGACATCCGCATTGGTTTTGCCTTTGTTTGGCGTGCCGCTGGCGAGTTTATTCGTCAATTCAGGTAAGGTCGCCGGATCATCGACTGGTGTCGTGTGGTTATGCAGGGGCTTCTCTGCTGCGCCCCAACGTGAAACGATGGTGATGTCATACGAATCGATAGGATTGCCGCCGACATCCATCCGTGCCGAATGGCATTTGAATGAGGAATCAATGGTGTAGCCATTGCGTGTTGAGCCGACAATTTGGCTGGCGCTAATCGTATAGCTCGGCACTTCGACGCTATATTCCATCACATAGCCTTTTGCGATTTCCGCTTTCACATATTTTTCTACCCAATACACATGCTGGCCATTCGCTTCTTGCGTAATCGGGAATAGGTTTTCGGTGCGCGCCGGGCCGCCCAAGTGATCATTCAGTAAATGCCCTTTGATATACATCGTATTTGCGCTGCCGCCAGACTTCGCGAGATCATGCATCAAGGTTTCTTGTTTGCTATCTTTGGCGGCGGTCATACCGAGCGGATGGTCTTGCGATAAGCGCCGCGCATGCATGACTTTGCCGACTTCTGTGCTGGTGCCATTGACGGTAATCGTTTGCGGCTGGAACAAAACATCGGTTGCATGACTGGCTAAACCTGAAATGGCATTCGTGCCGCCGCCAATGCGTAGCGCCAGCTTTTTGCCCGAGGTATCGAGATATTTCACGTAAGTGGGATTAATACTAAATTGCAGCGCTAGCGTGCCATTGTCTTCCAAGTGAGGTTCGAAGCTCGTCACCAATGGATGGACTTTTTGCAAATTCGGTTCATTGTAAATCTGGGCTAACCCTTCGGTATCGGTAGGCGTGGTGGGGAACCAGCTTTGCAGGGTTGCCATTACCGCTTCCGATTCCTCGGCCAAGATGTCGGCGTAGGGCATCAAATACCATTCATCTTTGTAAATGCCAGACTCCAGTACCGCCGGATTTTTGCTATGAATCTCCTGCGCCCATTTTTCTCGCTCTTCACCCTCACGTTGCGCCTCGAAAACGTGTTTAAAACGTGACTGTCTAATCTGTTCATCGCGCTTTTCTTTGCGTATTTGCATACTGTATTCTTGGCGCTTGTTTTTAATCGCGCCCCAATCCACAAATTTAGGGTCCCTTCTTGTTTTTTTAGTGGAGGATTCCTGACTGCGTGTACTGCTCACCGCAAATGGATTAAAGCTAAAGCCACTATGTTGGCTGGGAAAAGTAAAGGGGTTAGGTTGCTGCGAAAACATACCGCCGCCACCAAATTGAAATTGCGGCATTTGCTGAGTTTGTGTTTCTTCTAGCATCCCAGATGAAGTCGAATCATGGGAATGGGTATCCGCTTGCGGGAAATCGGGGATCTCATTGCCGAACTCATCAAAGGCACGTTGCACGACAGGGCTAGCAATTGGGGTTTCTTGCTGCGTATCATGCGCAGCCGTAGCGCTTGTATGCATTTGCAAGGCTTGCTCGCCCATCACATCTGCCTCGCGTTCCAAGCCAGTATCATCATTGATCGCCGTGCCAGCTTTCAATTGCATGGTCGGTCGCACCCTACCCTGTGCTTGTTGCACCACATGCCACGCTTCGTGTGGCAGATGTTTTTCTTGCCCTGCTGCCAAATGGATGTCGGTACCTTGTGCATAAGCGTGCGCTTGCAATTGTGCTGGCTTAGGCGAGTTGTAATGCACTCGCACTTGATCCATGCTCATTCCTGACAATGCTTCGACGCCACTCTTTAATTGATCAGGCAAGCCGGTGTTGTTACGCTGTGCCACGCTGCCACGGTTATCCGCTAGTGTTGCTGTGCCTGTCCCTACCTCGCTGCTAAGACCTGTCCCGCGATTATCTGCCAAAACGACGCCACGCTTGCGCTGCACCAATTCATGCTGTTGCTGCTTTTTTTGGAACATCATTTCAGCCATGGCCCATCCCTCTTGGCGGTTGATATAGGCTTGCACAATACAAAGGCATAGCGTTGCCGATCGCACGTTGGCAACAACATTTATGTGATGATATGGAAGAAACAGAGACGATGAGACGCGTTGCCTGAAGCGGCAACCAGATGAGTATGATGGTAATTGCCAGCGCTGACAAGCACACAGTTGCCAACATTGCGCATTCGCGACGCTATGGCAAAAGTGACACACTTATCCAATATCAACAATAGATCGACAAAACAGGGGACGTACTGCGGTGATAAAGCGTTTTGTTGCCGCTAGCCTAGTATTCCATTCTAGGCTAGCGGTTTTGTTGCGGTGATAATGCGGTGAAATGCGGCGAGGATTACGCCAATTTGACTGCGTGCTCACGCGTGGCGTGGAATTGCAATTTTGGCCAACGCTCTTGCGTCAAGCGTAGGTTAACGCTAGAGGTGGCCAGATAGGCTAAGTTGCCCGCCGCATCGATAGCGACGTTATGGCCCAGCGCTGCTTCAAAGTCAGACAAGGCACGCTTATCATCGCTAGAAACCCAACGGGCGCTACTAATGCTAGTGCCTTCAAACACGGCATCCACCCCGTATTCATTCATCAAGCGACTTGCTACCACTTCAAACTGCAGTACCCCAACCGCACCCAGCACTAAATCACTGCCTTGTAACGGTTTGAACACTTGCACCGCGCCCTCTTCACCCAATTGCTGCAAACCCTTGTGCAATTGTTTGATTTTCAATGGGTTACGAATCCGCACCGAGCGGAAAAAGTCCGGGGCGAAATACGGGATGCCAGTAAATTGCAGCAATTCGCCTTCCGAGAAGCTATCGCCAATCTGCATATTGCCGTGGTTTGGCAAACCGATGATGTCACCTGCGTACGCTTCTTCGACTTGCTCACGCGAAGATGCCATGAATGTGACGACTGACGATACTTTGATTTCGCGACCCAAGCGCAAATGCTTGATTTTCATGCCACGCTCAAAACGGCCGGAACAGACGCGCAAGAAAGCGATACGGTCGCGATGGGCCGGGTCCATATTCGCTTGGATTTTGAAGACGAAACCGGTAAACGGTGTTTCGGTCGGTGCCACGGCGCGCACGGTAGCGTCGCGTTCACGCGGTGCGGGCGCCCAATCGACCAAGGCATCCAGAATTTCACGCACGCCAAAGTTATTAATCGCCGAACCAAAGAACACTGGCGTTTGCACACCGGCCAAAAAGGCTTGCAAATCAAATGGATGCGAAGCGCCATGCACCAATTCGACTTCCATTTTCAATTGTTCCATCTCATGCGGGAACATTGCCATCAAACGTGGATTATCGATGCCTTTGATGACTTCGAAATCTTGATTGGCTTTTTCATTGCCCGCCGTGAAGAGCAAAATTTCGTCGCGCAACAAGTGATACACACCACGGAAGGATTTGCCCATGCCAATTGGCCAAGTGACTGGCGCACATTGGATGTTGAGGGTCGATTCCAATTCATCGAGCAATTCGAGGTTATCGCGGGTTTCGCGGTCGAGCTTGTTGATGAAGGTGACAATCGGCGTATTGCGCATGCGGCAAACGTCGAGCAACTTGATGGTTTGCGATTCGACACCTTTAGCAGCGTCGATCACCATCAAGGCGGAATCGACTGCGGTTAGCACGCGGTAGGTATCTTCAGAAAAGTCTTGGTGACCTGGGGTGTCGAGCAAGTTGATGACATGCTCACGGAATTCAAACTGCATAACGGAAGAAGCCACCGAAATGCCGCGTTGCTTTTCGATTTCCATCCAGTCAGAAGTAGCATGGCGGCCACTTTTACGTGCTTTGACGGTGCCTGCTAATTGAATGGCGCCCGAAAACAGCAACAATTTTTCGGTTAAGGTGGTTTTACCTGCATCCGGGTGAGAAATAATGCCAAAGGTACGACGCCGTGCCACTTCTCGTGCGATCAAGGCTGGCACCGCCGCGCGCGGGCTGCCTTCCGCGACGAGGTCTTGGGCCTCATTTCCGGCCTCATTTTCGGCACTCATGTCCGCAGTATTCTCGAGCGGGTTGGCGTTCAGTTCGTCATCCATTGGCTGCAATCTCATTCAAGCAAAAAGGGCCAAAGTGTAGCGTTTTCTGGCCCTTCTGTCCAGCCTAGCCCTGCTATCGGACGCTATGGCTGCGTTCCTTGCGGCTGTTTTTTTGTCAAATCAATATCCAAAAATTTAAATGCGTGGGTCGAAAATGGATGT
The DNA here is from genome assembly GCA_016197345.1 of Burkholderiales bacterium. Classification (GTDB taxonomy): domain Bacteria; phylum Pseudomonadota; class Gammaproteobacteria; order Burkholderiales; family Burkholderiaceae_D; genus JACPVY01. The sequence goes on along the minus strand of JACPVY010000437.1, from coordinate 904 downwards.
TCTTTAAAACCCAACAACCATGGTTGAATCAAATAGTTGTCAATGCGATGAATGCCCATATGCCACACGCCATAGCCTGCCGTCAGCCACGCCATTTCTTTATACAATTGATCGCGCTCTTTACCCGGCGGCAATTCGCGCGCTTTTTCATAGCGCTGGTTGAAAGCAGGTAAATCAAAGCGGCTCAAATTATTGGCATTTTTATTCGGCCCATACAACAATTGCAAATAGCTATCGCCATCCGGGATTTGCGCCGCCCAACCGACATTCCACATCGGCAATTTACCCAAGCGCGCCGATTTGACTAAATCTGGCCATTTCGCCTTCGTAAATTCCATCTTGATGCCGATCGCATCCATCGAGCGCTTCCAGATTTCATCGGTCACCTGATCTTGCGAGGTCGGTGTTGAACCTTTTTGGATCACCATAGGCTTGCCATCGGGGGTTTCACGATAACCATCGCCATTGATATCTTTATAGCCATAGCGATCTAGCAATGCCTTCGCTAAGGCCGGGTCATAGCCAGCATTGGTTTTGAATTGCGGATCATAACCAGCGACACCGGGGCTTAACGGGCCGCGCGCCGCGACCGCTTGGCCAAAATTGACTTGGGCAATATCTTCATCTAGGCGGTAGCCCAAAATAATTGCGCGGCGTAACGCGATTTTCTCTGGCGTATAGCCGCCCACCAAAGGGTCATCCAGATTGAAATAGGCGTAGTAGGTTGAAGGGGCGACGAATTGGTGATGGACAATTCCGCGCTTTTGCAACTCCATTGGTGGTTTGCCGTTAGGGAGTGCTTTTGGCACAAAATCTGGCGGCACCAGTACAAAATCAAGATCATTGCCAAGAAATGCCAACCAACGCGGCTGCGCTTCATCCATGATGGAGATATCGATACGAC
>JACPVY010000436.1 GCA_016197345.1 Burkholderiales bacterium | reverse complement strand
TAGCGCTGGTAATTGATGCTCGTTGCGATCGATTAGCGTGCGACCAAAATGCGCGCGGCGTGAAACGTGAATTTGCTCGATGCTGGCGGCGGGCAAAGGCCAAGCGTGAATGCGCTCTAAAATCTGACGACTGCCATATGACAGCGCGATGGAGCGCGGATCTTGCTGACTTTTAGCTTGGGACTGGGCATCGAGCACGCACACGCGTTGCGCGGGCACTCCGCGTTGGGCGAGCAATAAGGCGAGCGCCAGCCCGACTGGGCCAGCACCACAGATGGCGATATCGACTTCTGCCGGCACTTGCATAGTTGGGGCTTAGCCTTTCATCGCTGCTTCAATTTCCTGCACGGTTTTGGGCGCGTCGGCGCTGAAATTATGCGGGCCGTTGGCGGTGATCAAAATATCGTCTTCGATGCGAATGCCGATATCCCAGAATTGCTCTGGAACTCCTTCGCCGGGACGGACATAAATCCCCGGTTCAATCGTAATCACCATCCCTGCTTCCAAATTACGCCAAGGGCGGGCGGCCCCTGTTTCTTGCGTATTTTGTTGATGATAATGACCGCAATCGTGTACGTCTAAGCCTAGCCAGTGGCCTGTGCCATGCATGTAAAACTTGCGATAAGCTTGCTTTTCAATCACATCATCGATGCTGCCAACTTTGTTTGCATCTAATAGTTTAAAATCCAACATGCCTTGCGCCAGCACCCGTACTGCGGCGTTATGGCCATTCATATACGCGCCGCCGATGACTGCATGCTATAGCGCGGCTTGTTGGCTAGCGAGTACCAATTCATATAATTCTTTTTGCGGCCCGGAAAAACGGCCATTTGCTGGGTAGGTGCGGGTGATATCGGCGGCATAACCATTGAATTCGCAGCCAGCGTCGATCAAAATCAAATCGCCATCTTTGACTTGGGCATGGTTGCTGTTGTAGTGCAAGATACAGGCATTCGCGCCAGCGGCAACAATCGGCGTGTAGGCTGGAAATTGCGCGCCATTGCGGCGAAATTCATAAAGCAATTCGGCTTCGATTTCATATTCATAGCAACCGGGGCGAGTCGCACCCATCGCACGCAAATGGGCGGCGCTAGAAATATTGCCTGCCCTTTGCATCAAGGCGATTTCATCGGCGTCTTTGAATAAGCGCATTTCTGCAATCAATGCATCCACATCGACACTTTGCTCTGGCACGCTATTGCCCGAACGCCAGTTGCTTGAGACCTGATTGCGCCAAGCGATGATGCGTTGGTAAAACTGATAAGGGTCGTGCATCGCATAAAACAGGGTAGGGCAGTTGGCGATGTAGTCGGGCATGCGCTGATCTAATTCACCAATCGCATGCGCGGCATCAAAGCCAAAGCTAGTGGCGGCATCTTGCGGGCCATAGCGAAAGCCATCCCAAATTTCACGTTCCACATTTTTTTCGCGGCAAAACAAAATCGCCTCACCCGCGCCGCTTGCGCCTATGCGTAGCACCAGCACGCTATGCGGCTCATTACAACCCGTCAAATAATAGAAAGTGCTGTCATAGCGAAATGGGAAATCGCTATCGCCATTGCGGTTGCGTTCGGGGGCGGTGGCAATGATCGCAATCCCCCCGCCTTTGGCTTGCATCTGGGCCATGAGTTGGGCGCGGCGCTTGGCGTATGTTGTCATAGTCTCTTTCGCTGATGGGTTGAATGTGTAGGGGGATTTTCTCAGTTTTATACTGGTGGCAAGCTATGGGCATTGATTTGTGCTAAGCGCTCCGGGGTGCCGATATCGGCCCACGGCCCGGGATATACCTCACCGCCAAGCAAGCCGCGTTGCGCTTGCTCGCGTAGCAACGCCACCACTTTTGCGCTTTGGCCCGGCACAATGCTATCAAACATTTCAGGCCGATAAACGGCGATGCCAGAAAAGGTAAAGCGCGGTTCGCCTTGGTTGGCGAGGGTATATAAATTCATCGCAAAATCGCCTTGTGGATGATGCGGAGGATTTTTGACCATATACAACCAAGCGATATCGCGCTCATCGGCCGCATAGGGTTTGCCCCACATATCAGCGTCTTGCAAGGCCGATTTGACTTGTTCGAAATCAAAATGCGGGCAGTAAATATCGGCAGAAACGCAGACAAAGGGTTGCTCGCCTAGCAAATGGCGGGCTTGGGCAATACCGCCAGCCGTTTCCAGCGCTTCGCTCTCTAGCGAATAGCTGATTTTTGCGCCATAGCGGCTGCCGTCACCCAAGGCTTGTTGAATTTGCTCACCGCGGTAATGCAGGTTGATGACGATGTTGGTAATGCCCGCTTTTACCAAATTCAAAATATGCCACACGATCAAAGGTCTGCCGCGCACCTCAAGCAAAGGTTTGGGCGTATTGTCGGTGAGGGGGCGCATACGTTCGCCGCGCCCGGCTGCTAGAAGCATTGCTTTCATCATGTGCGCGGGGCGCGCACCCTACTTTTTACTGCCTAATCAGCGCGATGTGGTGGGCGGGCGGGAAGCATGCTCCCAGTCGATTTTCCGCCCACCTTACGGGCCAACTCACGAGGTGCAATATTACCCGTTTTTCCTCTGGGAAACACCTACATAGCGTAAGTTGGCATCAGTTGGCATGAATTAGCATGAGAACGCGCTAAAACGTATAGCCGACCTGAACTTGCTTGTTTTCCAGCACATCCATTAAGCGCAGCAAAGGTTTTAAATCGGTATAGCGATTCGCCGTTTTGCGCACATATTCCAACACCAGCGGTAAATCATGCAGATACATGTTTTTGCCGTCGCGATAATTCAGACGGCAGAAAATGCCGAGGATTTTTAAGTGGCGTTGCAGGCCCATGAATTCAAAATCGCGGTAGAAAGCATCAATATCAGGATTGACGGGCAAATTCGCACGTTTTGCTTTTTCCCAATAGCGGATCACCCAATCGAGCACCATTTCCTCATCCCATTGCACGTAAGCATCGCGCAGCAAAGAGGCGAGGTCATAGGTGATGGGGCCAAACACTGCATCTTGGAAATCCAAAATGCCAGGATTGCCGTTTTGCAACACCATCAAATTGCGGGAGTGGAAATCGCGATGCACAAAGACTTGCGCCTGCGCCATATTGTTGGCAAGGATGACATCAAATACTTTATCCAAGTCTTTTTGTTGTTTTTCGTTGAGTGAAAATTGCAAATGCTTACCGATGAACCACTCAGGGAAAAGTTGCAATTCGCGTAGCAAAAAGGGACGGTCATATTCGGGTAAGACATCGGGGCGGCTATGCACTTGTAGCAAAATCAAGGCATCAATTGCATCTAAATACAGCCTATGTGCGGTATCTGCATTTAATTGGTGCAAATAGCTGGTTTCGCCAAAATCGGCAAGTAGCAAAAAACCTTGTTCGAGTTCTTGTGCAAAAATCTGCGGCACGCTCAATTTGCACAGTGAAAATAATTGCGCCAACTTGACGAACTTGGTGACATTTTCTTGTGGCGGTGCTGCATCCATCACGATCAGGCTGCCATGCGTTTCACTGTCGAGGCGGAAATAGCGGCGAAAACTGGCATCTTTTGAGGCAGGGCGTAGGCTGGCGAGGTTGAGGCCAAATTCCGCCATGCTAGGAGTGGTTAGCCATGTTTGTATAGCATGCAAACGGGCGTCAAGTGGCGGTGTAGCGCTATTTGCGGGTGTGTGAACAGTGGACATGTATAGACTATAAATTGTTTTAAAAATAAATATTGCTCGTAAGTCTTGGGTGCGCGCAGTGTAGTGATTTCAGTGTTAAATTTTGCCTAAAAGCAAACTTGTACACATGAAATGCGCGTTTTTCTGGCGCGACGCTAGATTCCCCTATAATAAGGGATTCCAACCAAATCGACGCCCATTGGGTCGCCTACACCGCAAAACATGAGCTGGTTTTCAGCATTTTATTCCCAACAACGCTTGTTGCGCGTGTTGACTTCGGTAATCGTGGTCGCGCCAGCCTTTGCGCACGCCCAAAGTAAAGCGAAAACCCCTAAAGTCGAAGACAAAAATGCTGCTGTGACGATGCAAGCAGAACAGACTGAAGGTCGCCCTGCGCGTGAGGTGATTTTGCGTGGGAATGCTGAAATCGTGCGTGATAAAACCAAAGTCACCGCAGATGAAGTCATTTTCAAGCAAGTTGATAATGAAATCGAAGCGCAAGGCAAGGTCAACATGCGCCGCTTCGATGATTTTTACACGGGCGATAAGTTAAAACTCAATCTCGATTCTGGCGCTGGCTTTATTCTTGCCCCCACCTATAAATTGGAATTGAATCACGCCCAAGGCCACGCCGAAAAAGTCAATTTCATTGATCAAGAAAATGCCGAGATCGTCAACGGCACCTATAGCACCTGTGAAAGCAATGATCCAGCTTGGTATTTGAAATCAGATACCTTGAACCTCGATTTTGGCCGCGATGTCGGTAGCGCTGGCAAAACCTTGGTGTATTTCAAAGGTGTGCCGATTTTGGGGACGCCAGCGATGTCCTTTCCATTGACGAGCGCACGTCGCACTGGCTTGTTGCCGCCGTCAATTGGCGCGACCTCGACCGGTGGTGTCGAATTTACCTTACCGTATTATTTCAATATCGCGCCCAATCGCGATTTGACGCTCTTTCCTAAGCTCATTTCACGCCGTGGTTTTCAGTTAGGGATGAATGCCCGTTACTTGGGGCAAACCTATCAAGGCGAAACCAATATTGAAGTCTTGCCGAACGACAGAAAAGCAGATCGCACCCGCTATTCGATTGCCTCGCTCAGCCGCCACGATTTTTTACCCGGCGCGAGCTTTAGCTGGAATTTGAACAAAGCCTCAGACGACAATTATCCAAACGATTTCGCGGGTTCCGGCGTCACCAATCCACAGCGCCAATTAATTCGTGAGCTGCGCCTAGATTACGCGGGTAGCTATTGGAATACGTGGGCGCGGGTGCAAAATTTCCAAATTCTGCAAGACGCTGGTAGCTTGCTCGACCCTACGCTGACCGTCGATAGGCCGTATGATCGCTTACCAGAATTAGGCTTTAGCGCATTGCGGCGGGACGTTGCGGGATTGGATTTGCAAATGGAGATGCAATGGGCGCGTTTTTGGCATCCCGATAAAACGCGTGGTCAGCGCTTGGTGATCAATCCGCAGATTTCCTATCCTATTTTGTCGCCCGCTTATTTCTTTACGCCTAAGCTCTCGCTGCACGTCAGCCGCTATCAAATTGATCAGCGCGCTAAAGGTGAAACGGGCGATAGTTCGTTGGCGCGCGTGGTGCCTACTTTTTCGATTGATAGTGGTTTGCAATTTGAACGTAGTACGAGCTTCTTTGGCCGCAATGTGACGCAAACCTTGGAGCCGCGCTTGTTTTACGTCAACACGCCATATCGCGAACAAAAACAATTCCCGCTATTTGATAGCGCTGAAGCCGGGTTTAACTTCGCCCAATTGTTTAGCGAAAACCGCTTTACTGGCAATGATAGGATTAGCGACGCTAATCAAATCACCGCAGCACTGGTGTCGCGCGTGCTAGAGACCGATGGCGCTGAGCGCTTGCGTTTTGCTCTCGGCCAACGTTTTTATTTCCGCAATCAAAAAGTCGCGCTTGATCCGAATGGCACGGAAGTGAAAGACAGTCGTTCTGATTTGTTGCTGTCAGCGAGTGGCACTTTGTCTCCGCAGTGGAATTTTGATAGCGGCCTGCAATACAGTGTTTCAAAACATCAAGTGTATGCAGCCAATTATGGCGTACAGTGGCAGCCGAAGGCAAAACACGTCGTCAATGCGGAATACCGCTATTTGCGTAATAGCTTTGAATTATTGAATTTGTCGGGGCAGTGGCCGATTGCAAATCGCTATTTCGCCGTTGGCCGTATCAGTTATTCTTTGCCGGAACGACAAACTGTGAAAAGTTTGGCCGGATTTGAATACAATGCCGATTGCTGGGTGTTCCGTTTTGCCGCGCAACGTTTTTCGACCTCAACCAACGGCGCGACGACGACGCTGTTTTTGCAACTTGAATTGAATGGCTTATCGCGTATCGGCTCTAATCCGCTGGACGCCTTATCCAAAAATATTCCCGGTTATCAAAAGGTGAATCAACCTGATGGCGACCGTCCATGAATCGTTTTTTGATCAATACTATGTTTATGCGCACTTCATCTTTTTCCCCTTTGCTCAATACCTTCGCGCTTGCCGCCTGCTTGGCTTTGAGCCTGCCCCAGAGCGTGGGAGCGGCTACGCCTAGCGTTGTGGCCGATTCGATCGCTGTCGTTGTGAATGATGAAGTGATCACCAAACTAGAATTGGAAACCCGTTTGCGCTCGGTCGAAAATCGGCTGAAAAAGCAAAAAGTCGAATTGCCACCGCGCGCCGATTTGCAGCGTCAATTACTGGAGCGCATGATTGTTGAACGTGCGCAATTGCAATTAGCAAAAGAAAACGGCATCCGCATCGATGACATCATGCTCGACCGCGCTATTTTGCGTCTGGCCGAGCAAAACAAAATGGGCGTACAAGCGTTCCGTGATCAGCTCGAAAAAGAAGGCTATACCTTTGCCGCTTTCCGCGAAGAAATCCGCGATGAGATCGCGATGCAGCGTTTGCGTGAGCATGAGGTGGAAAGCAAGATCCAAATCAGCGAATCGGAATTAGAAAATTATTTTGCTGAGCAAGCCCTGCACGCGAAAAGCACACAAGAATTTAACCTCGCACAAATCTTGGTGCGGGTGCCAGAAAACGCGTCTTCTGAACAAATCGCCGCACGTCGCGCTAAAGCCGAAGATGTGTTGCGCCAATTGCGCTTAGGCGCGGAATTTAACAAAATTTCCGCAACCTATTCTGATTCTGCCGATGCCTTATCTGGCGGCGAAATCGGCTGGCGTAATTTGGATCGTTTGCCGCAATTATTTGTTGATGCGGTACAAGATTTGAAAGAAGGCCAAATTTCAGCAATTGTCAAAAGCCCGAATGGCTTTCACATCATCAAAGTGCTAGGCAAACGTAGCCAAACACAAGATGCCGCCGCCGGCTCCGTGCAACAAACCCATGCTCGCCATATTTTGATACGCGTCAATCAAGTGGTATCGAACGCAGAAGCGCGCCGTAAGTTGGCCGATATCAAAGAGCGTTTGAAAAACAAAGCAGCGAAGTTTGAAGACTTAGCGCGCCAGTTCTCTAACGATGGTTCGGCGAGCAAAGGTGGCGATTTGGGCTGGCTCTATCCAGGCGACACCTTGCCTGAATTTGAAGCGGCAATGAACAAGCTGCCATTGGGCGAAGTCAGTGAACCAGTCGAAACCAATTACGGTTTGCACTTGATCGAAGTGCTGGAACGCAAATCGGATGACGTGTCGAAAGAGCGCCAAAAACAAATCGCCCGTACCGCTTTGCGCGAACGCAAAATGGAAGAAGCGACTGAAGATTGGTTGCGCCAATTGCGTGATCGTGCCTACGTCGAATATCGCACCGACGATAAACCTGCAAGCGACAAGCCCGCAAACGACAAACCATAATCCTGCATGAATCTGAACGCTAGCCCAGCCATCCTCGCCTTAACCGTAGGCGAGCCAGCTGGCATCGGCCCGGAAGTGGCGATA
>JACPVY010000435.1 GCA_016197345.1 Burkholderiales bacterium | reverse complement strand
GTGAGGCGAATTACGCCGCCAACTTTTCGCTATTTGCTGCGGGCAGATTTTGCTGTTGCTTGCTCAAGGTTTGCATCGCTTGCTGATGCTCTTTTTGCTTGATTTTTTCAGCTAAGAAAGTGGTGAATTTGACCATCACTTCAGTCGCTTCGACACCCGCTTGCTGCACCGTAATGCGCACCAAGAACGACAAACGCTCTGGGTTGCTCAAGTTCTTTTCCACGATTTCATAGCGCAAACTAGCGCCTATCGGGAACACGAATGCCATGTATTTGACATCCATTTGATTGATGACGAAGTAGTAATCTCGATGGTCATCCGGTGCAATGAAAAATTCTTCTGTCACTGCTAAGAACAACTGGCGTGCAGCCTCTACCAAGATCATGCCTTGGATGTGTTGCCCAGTTTGGTGATCGTTCATCAATTCCGAACGCTCATCGACCAGCAAATCGGCTTCAAACAAGTCGCTGTCCAATTGGCGTGGCGTAGAAATAATCGAATTCACAAAACGCCGCTTATGTGTGGTTGCCATGCCAGCGCGCACTGGGCGTTGCAGCAACAAACTGGTATCAAGCTTGCTGTTTTTCGACAAGGCCAGAATATGCTGGACATCGGCTTCGGAAATACCTTGACCAGCGATTAAGCGCACATTGTGCAAGGCGCTGAGATCGGGGGCTTGCAATAAGGTCGTCAATTCTTTCAAGGTGAGAACTTGCTCATGCTGACCGAAGTCCTTGAATTTGTCGCCGACAACAAAAATACTGTGAGGAGATTGCATGGATTGATTCCTTAAGTTCATAAAAATAAGCGGTACGGTGTGCGACTGCACCGCTGGCTATATGTCTGCCTACTTGGCGTGACTAGAAAAACGAAGGGAAGGGAAAGACCTGTCCCCTCTATGGTTTTGCTAGGCCTGCTGTGCTGGCAGACTGTGGCTGGATAAGAAATTTATCCACCAACAAGATGGACGCCGCCAGCAAAATTGCTGCGCTGGAACTGATGGCGATCCCTTGAAATCCAAATTGATTCCAGACTGTCCCCAAACTTGCACTCGCTGCGCTAACTGCCCCTAACCAAGTCAGCAAATAAAGCGAAGAGGCGGCACCACGGCGGGTGGCGGGGACATTGCCGGAAATCATCGTAAAAATTGCGGGTTGGCATGAAAACACGCCCAAAAACATCAACAACACACCTGTCACGATAGCGCTCGCGCTGGTTGCCATTGTGAGCGTGGCAATCGCCAACAAGACCAAGATCAGGCTACCCAGTGCGACCTTACGTGGCCCGGTCTTAGCCATTAAGCGGCCAGATAATGGCGCACCTAAAATCGCGATCAAACCGAGAAAACCGATGCCACCGATTTGTGTCGTATCAAATTGAAATGGCGCTTGATGCAAGCGATAAGTCAAAAACGTAATGCAGCCGAGATAACCAAAAAACAGCGCAAAACCTGTCGCGAATAAGCGCAGCAAACGGGCATGGGTCAATAGTTCTAGCGTCGCCAAATACAGCTTAGGTAAGCTAGACCATGCCGGGAACTTGCTTGGCGCTGAATTGGCCGCCGGCAATTTTTGCGCAATGGCGACGGCGAGGGCCAAAAGCGCTGCGTAGCAAAGGAAAGCATTACGCCAACCCAGCACACCGGTGAGCAAACTAGGGACAGAGCGGCCAACCGAAATACCGATCACCGAAGCGGCGATCAACAAACCGAAATAGCTCCCTAGTTGTTGCGGTGTCGCCAAGCGTGGTACGAGGGCAAACATCGCTGCCGGCACTATCGCCGCGGCTGCGCCCATCGCCATCAATGCGATCAGCAAATAATCGAATTGGCTGGTGCTGGCAGCGAGCGCGAGTGCCAGCGCACTGCCAATCAAACCAACGCTAGCGAGCTTTTTCGGCGACAGCAAATCCGACCACGGCCCAAACACAAAAAAGGCAATCGCATAGGCGATGCTGGCATAGGTGAAAGTCAGGCGCCCCGCGCTATCGGGCAGGCCATAGCTATGCGCTAATAGCGGAAAGATAGACTGCGTCAAATACACCGAGCCGACCGCCAAACAAGTGATTAGGCAGGCGATAAACAGGGTGAATTTGTTATTGGATGTTGGCATGGTGTGTGTGGCGCGTGCTGCTGCTATGGTTTTGCAAATATCGCTAGCAGAAATAGCGGCGCCTTCCTTTCAATGTTTGGTTTTGCAAAATAATTTGGTGATCATGTATGTCCCCTCTATCGAGGCTGTCGCGAAAGGTGCTGTTGCTTTTCGTATGGGCGGACAACATGTTGTCCGTCGCTGTTCGGGCACAAGCCCACCGCTTTTGATTTTTAAAATATTTTCAGCATGATTTTTATTAAATTCATTGCTAAAAACAGCATAAAAATTAATCATCGGCAATGGTGGGCGAGTCGCCCGGAAGGCGACGAGCGGCATGCCGCTCGCCCATACGTTTTCTACTTTCGCGACAGCCTCAAGCGGGCGAGGGTATGCACTCTCCTTGCGCGCCTGCGACTATCGAGTGACGAATTGCCCGCATCGCTTACAGTGCCGAGGTGCTGCCGCCATCGACGCTAATCGCAACGCCATTGAGATAATTCGCCGCTGGGGTTGTCAAAAAGTGCACCACACCAGCCACATCTTCCACCGTCGCCAATTTGCCCAATGGAATCTTGGCCTGCACTTGCGCATTGATTTCGTCAAGCGAGATGTTGAATTTGTGCGCTAGGTTGCTCGCGATCTCATCCCATAGCGCGGTTTGCGTCGCGCCGGGATTGACGACGTTGACGCGCACGTTTTGCCGCCCCAAATCGGCTGCCGCAGCTTTGGCAAAACCGGCTAAGCCGCAATTGACCGTGCTATTGATGCTAAACAGCGGGTCTGGTTGCAGGCTAAAGACACCGTTGACAATGATCACTTGACCGCCGCCATTTGCCACCATCTTGCGACCAATTTCGCGCGTCAGGCGGACTGTCCCTAATAGCTTGCTTTGCACGGTGTGTTGCCACATTTCTTCTGTGCTCTCTAGCAGAGACGCAACCGGGCCATCACCAGCGGCATGCACTAACAGATCGATATGGGAAGTCAATTGCTCGATTTCCTTCACCGCATGCAGTACCGATTCTGGCTGGCTGATATCGATGGCTTGCACCCAAATCGGCACGTCTAGCGTAGTCTGTTGCAACAGTTGCACGCGGGCGCGCTGCAATTTCGCCAAATCGCGGCCCAGCATGACGATGGCAAAACCGCTCGCTGCAAGTTTGGCCGCAATCGCCAAACCCATACCGCCCGTACTGCCGCTGATGACCGCAACCCGCGCTTTACCGTTTGTTTGCGCATCAGCATGTGGTGGGCAATGTGTTTTCATGTGTGATGTCTTTCTTAGCGTGATTTAAACGGCGCGGTAGATTTTGGTGTACAGACCGCGATCGCCGCCGGTGATATAGGTGTTGCCTGCTTCGGCGACGATGTTTTGATAATGTGGCGAGGTAAATGGCACGAGGTATTGTTCTGGTGCGACCGCAAAACCAGAAACAAACATCACACCCGGCTCGGTGCTGACCACAGAGTGGTAGGCGAGGAAGCTTTGCACTTCTTCGGATTTGCGCACTACTTCAAAAATCGTCCGCTCACGCCATGCTAAGTAATCTTGATAGACGACTGGTTTGACTTCGACGTGGCGCATTTGAATAAACGGCGTGTTGGGCAGGGGTGTGTCACAGTTTTTAGGTGCTTCAACAAAGCGCAGCAATTGACGTTGAAAGTCGCCCGCTAGGTCGGCGCCAACGGCGCTCCAACTTTGTTGCCAAAAACTATCCAATAATGCGATTTGGGACATGTCTTCTAACGCCAGCAGTTCGATGCAACTGCTATCGTCGAGCGCGCGATAAATTGCGCGGGCGCTGCTCACCGTTGGGAGGGACAGACCTGCCCACGCTTTGGCGACTTGATCGATTTTGCCAGCTACGGGAAAAATTTCAGTGACGAGTAATATTGGGCTTGCCATATTTATTCTCCAAATGTAAAAGTTATTTCAGGGGTCATTGCTTGAGGCCGAGTTTTGCCACCGTGCTTGCCTAGGCAAACTCGGAATACGTGTTACGGTTCATTGTTGCAGTGCGGAAAAGTTCGTTATAATCAGAGCGCAATCAGAGCACATTTCTTGCTCTAATCTATCGTTTCTCTTCGTAAAACTGTGATCTAGCTTTGTGATTCGCTGATCATCTGTCATGCTGTGATGCAATATAAAGCCGATTCAGCATCTTTTCCAATTCAACTTTTGTGATACCTTTCTTGTATGACGATACGCTTCAAATTAAGACAGTTGGAAATGTTCATCGCCGTCGCCGAAGAATTGAATTTTCGCGTTGCCGCTGAACGCTTGCATATGACACAACCGCCGCTCAGTCGCCAAATTCGTGAATTGGAAGAGGGCTTGAACTTGCAATTATTTGATCGCGCGAGTAGTGGTGTGTCCCTCACGGAGCTGGGCAAGCAATTTTTACCTGAGGCGCGCGCATTGATCGCCACTTGCGAAGAATTGGCGGCACGCTATAGCGGTGGTGAAAATCGTGAGATGCTGCAGTTGAAAATTGGTGTGACGACGGTGGTGGAAGTCGAGACGTATCACCAATTACCTGCGTTTCTGGAAACGGCAATGCCGAATTGCAAAATTGAATTTAGGCCGCAAACGACAGTGCGTTCGATTCAAGATGTACTGAAAAATCGGCTAGATGCAGCGATTATCGGCATGCCTTCGAAAATCGACAAACTCAATACCCGCAAACTCTACCGCGACCCGCTCTGCCTTGCCTTGCCAGCCAATCATCGTCTTGCCAATAGCGAACGTGTGTCCCTGTTAGCGTTGACTACCGATGCCTTGTTTTGGTTTAAGCGCGAGTTGAATCCCGGCTTTTATGATTATTGCGAAAGCGCATTCGCGCGCATGGGCTATGCGCCACAGCGCCTTCCCGAGCCGACCGATCACCATGTATTGCTGAGCATGATTGCGAATCAAGGCGGGGTGGCTTTGATCCCATGCTCAATGCGTAATTTAAATCGTACTGGGGTGGTCTATCGCGAAATTGAAGAACAGCATTTGCTGTATATCGATGTTGCGATCGCTTATGGTGAGACTGCGCAAAACCCAATCTTGGCGCGCTTTGTGGAAGAAATGACGGCGTTTTTTCAAGTGCGCAAGTCGTTAGCGTGATGCGCAAAAAAGGAAAATGGGTTGTATGCAACCCATCGTTTTTCGGGCGAGTTCGCCCACCATTGCCGATGGCCTCAAGAATCCTATTTTTGACAAAAAAATTGGAAAGCTTTATCAAAAAGAGTGTTAAAACCAAAGCGGTGGGCAGCTTGCCTACCCTACATCAAGCATGTCCATGAAACTGCAGTTTCGCCAAATTCGCATACACCCCACCATGCGCAACTAGGCTAGCGTGCGTCCCACTTTCGACGATGTGGCCGTTTTCCATGACGATGATGCGGCTCGCTTTTTTCACGGTTGCTAAGCGATGCGCGATGATGATGGTGGTGCGTCCCTCCATTGCGGCTTCGAGTGCGCCTTGCACCAAGCGTTCAGATTCTGCGTCGAGCGCGCTAGTGGCTTCATCGAGTAGCAAGAGCGGTGGATTTTTCAGCAGCGCACGCGCAATCGCAATCCGCTGGCGTTGCCCACCCGAGATGGGCCAACTACCGCTAGCGTTTCACCCGGTGGGATATCGAGCGAAAGCTGCGATACCGCTGCCGCGTCTGGGCGGGAAGGATAGTGGAAAAACACATCGTGCATAGAGAGCGCTGCGCCATTCGCGGTGCGCTGTGGCAAGGGCAGTGGGTTGGCGGGCGATTGAATCGGCGATTTGAGCGAGAGCAGTTCCAACAAACGTTCAGTCGCACCTGCCGCGCGTTGCGCTTCCCCCATCACTTCTGATAACGCACCAATCGAGCCAGCGACGATAGAAGCATACAAAATGAATTGGCCGAGTTCGCCACCGCTCATGCGGCCTTCGATCACCGCATGCGCACCTAGCCAAAGGACAAAGACGATACAGCCAAACACCAGCAAAATCGCGAGCATCGTCAAAAACGAGCGCGCGCGAATACGTTCCATCGCCGTGTCAAATGCGGTATTGACCGAGCCATCAAAGCGGTCTGCTTCAATTTTTTCATGGGTGAAGGCTTGCACTGTCGGCATCGCGTTCAGCATTTCGCCTGCCATCGCCGAGGCGTCGGCAATCCGGTCTTGCGAATCGCGCGAGAGTTTGCGCACGCGGCGGCCAAACATCACAATCGGAAACACTACCGCCGCCAGCAAGACGATGATGATGGAGGACAGCTTAGGGCTAGTCACAAATAGCATCACCAAGCCACCTAAAAACAGCAGCATATTGCGTAGCGCCATCGAAATACTCGTGCCCACTAGCGATTGAATCAGGGTGGTATCGGTGGTTAAGCGCGACAGCACTTCACCGGTTTTGGTGGTTTCAAAAAACTGTGGACTTTGCTGCACGACATGGCGATAGACGCTGCTGCGAATATCCGCGGTGACACGTTCACCTAGCCACGACACCATGAAAAAGCGACAGGCGGTCGCCACTGCAAGCAGGGCAGCGACACCAAACAGGGTTAAAAAGGCGGCATCGACATGCTTGATGCTATGTCCACCCGCATTCGCGCCACCAAACCCGAGATCAATCATTTGCTTGAAAGCATAGGGAATGATCAGCGTTGACGTAGCCGCAACCAACAGCGCAATCCCAGCCAAGATGAATTGGCGGCGATAAGGTCGCATGAAGGGCAATAAACCTTTGAGTGTAGCGAGGCTAGTTTTCTTCGCGCTTTCTTCGTTGCTGTCCGCAGTTGCTGTGGTGTTGGCTGCGGTGGTGACTTGCGTTGACTGCGTACTCATGTTGAATCACTTCTTCAAATAGATAAATTATTCTGCTTGGGTGTGGGCTAAGGTGCCATCTGCTAACAGTGACGCCATTTTCTTGCCAGCGGTGCAGGGCAGGGCGATGCGTATGGCCGTGTAGCATGATCTGGCATTGGTGCTGCGTCAACGTCGCGCTTATTGCTGCTTGGTTGACGTCTAAAATTCCCTCTTGTGCAGCGCCTTGCTGCATAATTTTTTGCTGCGCTTGCTGGCTCGCTTGGCGCAAACCAGCGATGATGGCTTTGCGTTCAAACAGTGGTTTTGCCAGAAAAGCGTGTTGCCATGCACTTTGCCGTACTTGGGCGCGAAACGTCATGTAGGCATGATCGTCAGTGCATTGGGCATCGCCATGGGCTAATAAAATCGTTTTGCCAGCGCGATGCAATAGAAAAGGTTCGGCTAATAGCTGCATATGGCACCGCCGCGCAAAGTCTGCGCCGACTAAAAAATCACGATTGCCGGCCAGCCAAAACACTTGCACCTGATCTTGCTGCAAGGCCTGTAGCGCGGCGATCAGTTCTTGATGCTCGCCACTGTCAGCGTCATCGTCGCCCGCCCAATATTCAAAAATATCGCCGAGTAAATAGAGTTGCTGGCATTGCCGTGCCTCTTGCTGCAAAAACTGCAAAAAGCGTTGCGTCGTACGTGGGCGGCTGGCGTCTAAATGAATATCAGAAACAAAAAGCGCAACCGTTGCCGATTGCGCCTTATTTTCACGCTGCAATGGGTTTAGCATCGGCTATTGCTCCGGTGGTATGTACCTACAATGTAGGGTGGGCAACTTGTTGCCCACGGCTTTAGCAGATTGCCATGTGCCTGATATTCCTTGATGCGCTTTGTCTTGTCCATCGTGTCGTTTGCAGCGGAGATTGTAAAGGGTGGGGCAAAAAATTGTCCACGGCTTTAGTTGATAGTCACGAGTCTGCTTTGCTATTTCTGTCGATGGCAGGAAAAGGGGCATTCAATTGAGAAAAGTATGGGGCAAAGGCGGACAATTACTGCCGTGGGCAACAAGTTGCCCACCCTACCTAAAATGTTGTCCGGCCATACCTGATCGCTAAGCAGTTTACGCAACCGTTGCTTTAGTAATCACCACATCTTCTTTCGGCACATCGCCATGCATGCCGCTACGGCCAGTTGGCACGCCTTTGATTTTGTCCACGACTTCGGTGCCAGCGGTGACTTTGCCAAATACGCAATAGCCCCAACCATCTTGGCCAGGATAATCGAGGAAGTTATTGTCTTTGACGTTGATGAAAAACTGCGCCGATGCCGAATGCGGCGCCGAGGTACGTGCCATCGCGATGCTGTATTTCACGTTCGACAAGCCGTTTTTCGCTTCGTTTTGGATCGTGTCTTTGGTTTCTTTTTGCTTCATGCCGGGTTCAAAGCCACCGCCTTGAATCATGAAGCCATCCATCACGCGATGGAAAATCGTGCCGTCGTAAAAACCGTCTTGCACATAGGAGAGAAAGTTAGCGACGGTGATCGGCGCTTTGTCGGCGTCGAGTTCGATCGTGATGTCGCCGTGGTTGGTGTTCAGAATGACTGCGCTCATGATGTATCCTTTTCAAAAAATGGGGATGGTGTCAAGCTTAAGTGCTTAAAGTTGCTCAAACCATCAAGGTTTACTGCTTTTTGTCTTTTTTCGGTTTTTTCGCTGGCTTCGCAGCGGGCGCTGGTGTGGCAGCAGGATCTGCCATCAGGCCCGCGGGCTTTTGTTTCAAGTCTTTGTCAAAACCGCCACCTTGGATCATGAAACCAGCGATCACGCGATGAAAGACGGTGCCGTTATAGTGGCCGCTTTTAACGTAAGACAAAAAGTTATTGGTCGAGATTGGCGCTTTTTCTGCATTCAATTCGAGCACGATCTCGCCTAGCGTGGTTTTCATCAGCACGCGCGGGCCAGGTTTGCCCGGTGCCGGCGTTGGCGTCGGGGTAGGTGTTGGCGTGGCGGTTGGCGCAGGTGTCGCGCTAGCGGCAGCGCTGGCTTCGGCGCTAGCACTGCTACTCGCACTTTCTTGAGCAAAGGCAGGCAAGAATGCCGAGAGCATCAGTGCGGTGATGCTGAGGCGGCGCAAGTTGAAGTTTGCTGTTGACATCAGGGAATCCTCAAATATTGACTTCGTAAATGACTTTCCACGCATTGCCGTCTTTTGCCCAATATTGGCGCTTTCTGAGCGTGGTCTTATTTTTGCCAAAAAAATTGTCTTGGGTGAAGGTGGCAACTATGGTTTCACCCGCATTCGGGTAGCGGAAGAATGTCACATCACGCAATTTGATCGAAAAATTGCTGCTGGCATTGGCTTGGATGCGGTTTTTGTTATACCAAGTGTTCAAATCTTCGCCAGTTTGCGATTTAAAGCGCGGCGAATAATTGGCTAGCAAGCGGCGTGGGTCTAAGCTTTCAACATCATGCCGCCAGTTTTCTAACATCTTGTTTGCGCTAGCGCGGTCGTTTTCCCATTTCGTCTTGTTGACGAATTCGACTTTTTCGGTGATGACGACTGGCGTTTTACCCGCTTCCACCGATAAATACAGTTTTTCTAAATCGGGATTGGTCAATACCACGCAACCATCAGACGCTAGTGGTGGGCGGCTATAGCTAGCCGATGGCGTGCCATGTAGCCAAATACCAGAGCCGCTACGGCCATTCAACTTATCCCATTCATTCGGGTAATTGATAGGCAGCGCGCCAGAGCCATAAAAGTCAGGTAATTTGGCGCGTGGCAAACGGCTGGTGATGTAATACACCCCTAGCGGCGTTTTTTGGTCGCCTTCTTTTAATTTGTTGACCCCAAATTTGCCATGCGAAATATAGTAATCGGCATGGAATTTGATGTGGCCATTGTGATGCTCATACACATACAGGCGCGCTTGGCGGGTATCCACCACTAGCGCATAAGTTTGATCGTCACGCAATTGCATCAATGCGCGCGGCACTAAATCGGGATCGGGCTTTTGCTGTAGCGCGCGAATCCGCGCTTGTGCTTCGCTACGGAAATCAGCCAGTTTATCGGCAGGCGCATTACTGCCTTCACCAAAACCAACCAATTATGGTGATACTGCTACGTTTTTTTGACACTACATTCTTAAAAAAGATATTCTACA
>JACPVY010000078.1 GCA_016197345.1 Burkholderiales bacterium | reverse complement strand
TGTATACCGTATTCGGTACGCAGTAAAGGGGTCTGGATGGCGCGTTCCGGATTGGTGCAGTGCAACTGGGCGACATTCCAAACCCTCAAAGATTCAACGCTCTTGATCTAGGTCAATCGGCATCCCAGTTTCCACGCATCCAATTGCAACTTATGCGATTTCTCCCGATATCCCGCGCTGCATACGGGATACAAAAGTAGACGTAAAACAACAGAAAGGGGGCACGATGCAAGTCTTGCAACCGCCCGGCTGGCGCCGGCCCAAGGGATACTCGAACGGGATCGCCGCACGCGGCACCATGGTCTTCGTAGCGGGGCAGGTCGGCTGGGACGCGAACGAGCAGTTTCGCACCGACGACCTCGCCGGCCAGGTCCGCCAGGCCCTCGCGAACATCGTCGCAGTGCTCGCCGAGGGTGGCGCCAGGCCCGAACATATCGTGCGCATGACGTGGTATCTAGTCGATAAAGAGGAATATCTGCAGCAGCGCCAAGCCATCGGCGCGATTTACCGCGAAATCATCGGTGCGCATTACCCAGCAATGTCGGTGCTACAGGTGGCGGCGTTGTTGGAAGAGCGCGCCAAAGTAGAGATAGAAGTAACGGCAGTCGTGCCAGATTGAGATCAAAAAAAGTGTCTGACTTATCTGTTTTTGTAGGAGATGTAGGCAAAAAAAGAAGATAAAAAGATAAGCATTGTGTGTGAATTTCTCCCCGATAGTTTGAAAATTTTGCTATCATTATGGTCTTTGTTGTGAAAAGCATACACACTAACCAGTTTCTGATCGTGGTATGTCATGTAGGCTTGCCGAGATTGCCTAGCTTCATCATCCTTCCTAGTGGTATGCAAATGTGTACAAGTGCGGAAACGCTGTTTTCCGCTTGCAAAAATCTTTCCTAAAGAGCCGCCATGTTTGAACGTAGTGCCTTGAGTCGCATCATGCCATTCGCCACGTATATGCTGTTCATGGTGCTGGAAGATGTTTTGCGTAAATATGTGGGAGTAAATGCGAGCGATTTGCGCTGGATTTATCCCGCCAAAATTATCGCCGTTTTGAGTGTGCTGCTGTATTTTCGGCAAGATTATGATGAATTGCGCCAGCGCTTGAAAGTCTCTAGCGCGGCCATTGCCATTGCTGTGGGCGTCGTGATTTTCATCATCTGGATCAACGCCAATATGAAATGGATGGTGATGGGGACTAGCAGCGGCTATGATCCGCGCAGCCCGCAAGGTAGCCTAGATTGGTTTTTTGTCGTCATCCGCTTGGCGGGCGCGGCACTCGTAGTGCCAGTGATGGAAGAATTGTTTTTCCGTTCGTTTTTGATGCGCTGGATGGCCAATCCCAAATTTCAACAAGTCGAACCGCAGCAAATTCCTTGGCATTATTTGCTGTTAGTTTCGGGCGTGTTTGCGATTGAGCATACATTATGGTTCGCTGGCTTGCTCGCTGGCTTAGCCTATGGTTTGCTGTACATGCGTTGCCGCAATTTGTGGGCGCCCGTGCTATCGCATGGGATTACCAATGGCGTGCTGGGTGTCTGGGTCATCTTGACTGGTAGCTGGCAATATTGGTAAGCCACTAGCGCCGACGGTGCGCTAGCGTATCGAATGCTCTTACATTGCTGCGCAGTTGTCGCCTTATTTGCTGTACTAATTGCTGTTTTAATTGCCGTTTATTTGAGGAACATTGTGGGAAAGTTTGATAAAAAGCACATCATGCCGCGTACTATGTCTGCAGCGACTTTGCTGTTGTTAGTAGTGGCTGCAGATGCCGCAGCACAAAGTAGCAAAGTGCTCACCCCCTACGTCAATGTGTCCTATTCCCACGATAGCAATTTATTTCGCGTCGCTGACGCACAAGTGCAAAACCCAGATGAACCGCGGGGCGATTCTTCGCTGCAAACGGTAGTTGGCTTGGCCTTTGAAAAAGAAGTGGGCTTGCAAAAGTTTACTGGGCGTGTTGGTTTATCGCATAGTAATTACAGCCATTACAAGATGCTTGATTTCGATAGCCGTGATGCGCAAGCCAATTGGAAATGGCGGGTGGGTAGCCATTTGTGGGGCAATATCGGCGCTTCAACCGATAACACCTTGACGCCCTATACCGAATTCCATGAAAACGTGCGCAATCTGCGTTTGCAAAAAAGAGCCAATGCGGATCTGGTGTGGTTGTTCCATCCAAGCTGGCGCATTCGCGGCGGCGTCAGCGGCAATAAGCTGGAATACGATTTAGATAAGCAAAAATTCAAAAACAGAACGCAAACGCAAACTGAGTTTGGCCTCGATTATTTGCCCATTAGCGGCAATATCATAGGCGTCGTGATGCGCCATGGTGAAGATAAATTTCCCAATGCCGAACAATTTCAGTCGCAAAACGTCATCAATAATAAAAAAACGGATGAATTGAAATTGCGCTTGGATTGGCGCGTGACGGGCAAAACGCAAGTGCAAGTGTTGGCAGGTATGGTCAAGCAAAAGCATGAAGTCTTGCCACAGCGCGATTTTCAAGGGGCGAATGGCCGTGTCACGGTGATTTGGGCGCCTACTGGCAAGATAGAAATGACTGGCGTGGTGTGGCATGAAATTGATGCTACTGATAATTTGACGACGAATTACCAAATTACGAATGGCTTGCGGTTAGCACCAACGATGAGTATTTCCGCCAAAATGCGCTTGGAAGGCTTGCTGCGCTATGAAAAGCGGACGCCGATTGGCATTCAGGGAATTAATTTTAATCAAGTTGATAAATTTTCTAGCGCAGGTCTGACCTTGACCTATGCCCCGATCGCAAAGATGCAAATGAGTGCCGCTTTGTCGCATGATAATCTGAGTTCCAATCTGGTTTTACGCGACTATCGCGCCACTGCAGTAACATTTAGCGCATATTACGAATATTAATGGGCGCTTGCCCTTCTTAACTTAAAAGTCCAAAAATAATGACAGTTACTGATATTCCCCTCGTTTCGTTTTCCAAGCGGCTACTAGACCCCTCGATTATCTGGGGCGTCTTGTATTTGGTTACTTTGTATTACGACGAAAACTTTAGCGCTTACTATTTGATCTTAGCGATCCTCGTATTTTTCATCTCGAGCATGATTTACGAGCAAATCGACCCGTATCGCACCTGGCGTAGCGGCAAGATTTTGGCCTATATGCGCGATATCACGGTAGGGTGGCTATTAATTGCCGTGATTTTGTTTATGATTGGCCGCGTCACCGCTTTGGAGCATAAGTTCTCTGAAGAAGTGATACTGACTTGGTTTGTGCTGACCCCATTTGCGCTATTGGCTAGCCACTTGGCGGTGCGCAAGATGGCATTTGATCCGGGCAAAGATGGTGAAGCGCGCTCGGTGATTATCGTCGGCATTAATGATGTTGGCCTGAAGCTCGCGGCACGCATCGAAGATAATCCCTATATGTTTATGAATGTGCGCGGTTTTTTTGATGATCGCGACATGACGCGCCAACCACCCGGCGTGCAAATCGAGCCATTGGGGCGGATGTCGGAAATCGCCGCCTATGTGCATGAGCACAATATCAAAATGGTGTTTATCAGCCAGCCTATCTCTGCCCAGCCACGCATTCGCAAGCTGCTGGATGAATTGCAAGATACCACTGCCTCAGTCTATTTTTTGCCCGATATCTATATTTTCGACTTGATGCAAGCGCGCATCGATAATGTCGGCGGCATGCCTGTGGTGGCGATTTGCGAAACCCCATTTACTGGCGTCAACAGCGTGATTAAACGCGCCAGCGACATCATTTTGGCGTCGCTGATCCAAATTTTATTGTTACCGATTATGCTCATCATCGCCGCTGCGGTGAAAATGAGTTCGCCTGGCCCGGCCATTTTCCGGCAGCGCCGCTATGGCTTGTATGGCGAAGAAATTATTGTCTATAAATTCCGCAGTATGACCGTGGCCGATGATGGTGCGGTGGTGAAACAAGCGCAGAAAAACGATGTGCGCGTTACCCGTGTCGGCGCGTTTTTGCGCAAGACTTCGCTCGATGAATTACCGCAATTTATTAATGTGTTGCAAGGACGAATGAGTATTGTCGGCCCGCGTCCGCATGCCGTTGCGCATAATGAAATGTATCGAAAATTGATCAAAGGCTATATGCTGCGGCACAAGGTCAAACCGGGTATTACTGGCTGGGCGCAAGTGAATGGTTTGCGTGGGGAAACAGAAACCCTCGATAAAATGCAGGCGCGAATAGAATTCGATCTCGATTATGTGCGCAACTGGTCGTTGTCACTCGATCTTTGGATTATTATGCGCACCGTTCTAGTCGTATTGAAAAAAGATAATGCGTATTAACGATGAAAGAAATGCGGGAAAATTCTGCAGAATACGCACTAGTTTCTTGAAGGCACGATTGGGCGAATTTCCCTGAAATGCCAATGTTGATTATTTAACAGCAGCGCGGTAATACAGCACTGATAGTGTATAATTCCGCACGTGATTTATTGCATAATTGCAACAATTACTAACCGGGGCGATGTCGCCGTATGAATGCAGAAAATGCTCGCCCGCACTACGCTTTTCCCACCAAAGTAACGCGCTACTTGTAAAATAAAATATAATTTTTAGGAGGTAAATCTTGATTTCCCGTCACCAATCGCTGAGTCAGCAAACTGAAGTTTCCCCATTTTTTGCACCACAACGTAAACGTAGCCTATTGATCGGTTGCATGTTGGTGGCTGCAATGAGTTTGTCAGCCTGCGGCAATAAAGAGAAAAAAGGCGGGCAGTCGATTGCCGTCGTAAACGGCGAAGAAATTACCCAACGCCAATTGAATGATGAAATTGCACGCGCGAATGTCCCAGCGGCACAGCAAGAGGTTGCCTCTAAACAATTATTGGAAGCGCTGATTGATCGTCCATGAATGACGATGTGAAGAAAATGCTGGACGCCGCCAAAAACTTGGATGATGTTGCCGCCTACTTCACCGAGAAAAAAGTCCAATTTGGCCGTGGCCAAATCGCTCGTTCTGGTTCTGATTTGCCAGAGCAAATGACGCAAAAATTGGTAGCGATGCCAAAAGATCAGTTGTTCATGGTCAATGAAGGCCCAGGCATCACCTTGCTGCAAGTGATGGATACCAAAGACGCACCAGTGACTTTGGAAGTGGCAAGTAAGCAAATCGAACAATTCCTCATCAATAAGCGCAACAAAGAAGCGTCTGATGCAGAAATCAAACGTTTGCGCGCTGCTGGCAAGATCGAATATTTGAAAAAAGATGCTGCTAGTGCGTCGGCCAGCGCCGCTGCTAGCGCGCCTGCTAGTGCCGCAGCGAGTGCCAGCAAAAATTAATCATTGAAGTGAAAGGCACGGGTGCATTGCGCCTGTGCCTTTGTTTATTTGGTGGTGAGCATGCGGTGCGCACAAGGCTTTGAAGGTGGGCGACCGAATGTGTTCTGGGTGTGTGGATGATTTTCTACCCAGTGTTGAAGTTGTAACGTGGAAAGCGAAACGATATGAAAATCCCGGTCCGAAAGTATAGTCAGGTGACACGCCATTGGTGGCATGGCTTGACGCAACTGCTGCGTGGCATGGTATCCGCCAGCAAAGGGGCAATCGCGTTGGCTATGAGCTTGTTTTTCTTGTGCGCCGCGCCAGCGCATGCGCTCGACTACCTGCTTGGGCCAGGCGACGCGATTCGGATTAGCGTCTATGGCAATCAAGACATGAATCTGGAAACCAAGGTCAGCGAAGCGGGCAAAATTACCTTCCCCTTGATCGGTGAAGTCATCGTTGGCCGTTTGTCGGCATCGGCAGCAGAAAAGAAAATTGCTGGGATGTTGGAAGCGGGCGGCTTTTTACGCAATCCGCAAGTCAATATCACCGTGACGATGATGCAAAGCCAACAAGTGTCAGTGCTAGGGCAGGTGAATCGCCCCGGGCGCTACCCGCTCGAAGGCAAACGCAATTTGACGGATATGTTAGCGATGGCAGGCGGGATTGCCGCCGATGGTGCTGATATCTTGACCCTGATTCACTACCAAGATGGCAAACCGAGCAAACAAGTGATCGACATCGTTGATATGTTTCGCTCTGGCGACTTAAAAGAAAATGGCTTGATACAAGGTGGCGACGTCATTTTCGTGGAACGCGCCCCCCGTTTTTATATCTATGGCGAAGTGCAGCGTCCTAGCCAATATCGTTTAGAGCGCAATATGACCGTGCTGCAAGCGCTGTCGGTGGCTGGCGGCTTAACGGCCCGTGGCACCGAACGTGGTGTGCGCATCAAGCGTCAAGGCCCAGATGGCAAGATTCAGGTTTTGCAAGTCAAGCACGACGACTTAGTCAAAGTGGATGA
Organism: Burkholderiales bacterium; assembly: GCA_016197345.1. Lineage (GTDB taxonomy): Bacteria > Pseudomonadota > Gammaproteobacteria > Burkholderiales > Burkholderiaceae_D > JACPVY01. Next base: position 2,625 of record JACPVY010000078.1, on the reverse strand, counting down.
TGTGATCTATATCCAAGAAAGCCTGTTTTAAGGTGGTAGCGGGCAAGCAGCGCATGCTTGGGAAATCAGTCGTCCTCGTTACTTTATTCACCTTATTCGCGCGCGACGGCTTTGCTTTTGATGTACTTAATTTGAGAGTGGTGTAATGAACTTTTCCCAGCTTTTACTGATCCTGCGGGCGCACCTGAAGATCAGCTTGATTACATTGATCATCACGGTCTCTACCACCACGGCCGTGAGTCTTGTGTGGCCGCCGTCGTATAAGGCAACCACTAGCTTAGTGCTCAATTACAAAGGCGTCGATCCAGTGACTGGGATGACGCTACCCGCACAGTTGATGCCGGGCTATATGGCGACTCAGGTTGATATCATCAGTAGTACTAGCGTGGCGTTGGCGGTGGTAGATGAATTGCATATCACCGACAACCCTGTGGTGAAAGAGCAGTTTTTGGACGATACCGAAGGCAAACAAAGCAAAGGCGATATTCGCAACTGGATGGCTGATCGCTTAGCGCGCACCTTGATGGTCGAACCATCGAAAGAAAGCTCGGTATTGTCGATCTCGTATAAAGCGAGCGATCCTGAATTAGCGGCCAAAGTTGCCAATTCCTTTGCGCAGCAATATCAAAAGTTAAGTATTCAATTGAAGGTCGATCCGCTGAAGAAAGCGGCGCTCTATTTCACCGAACAAATCAAGCTGCTACGCAGTAACGTCGAAAAAGCGCAGCAAAAACTCTCGCAATATCAGCAAGATCATTCGCTGTTTTCGGTGGAAAGCCGGATTGACGTCGAAACCTCGCGCTTAAACGAATTGTCGAGTCAGTTAGTGCAAGCGCAAGCGGCGACGATGGAAGCCAATTCGCGCCAAGCGATGGTGCGCGGTAAAAACCCGGTGGAATCGCCCGATGTTGGCGGCAACCCATTGATTCAAAACCTGCGCATAGGCTTGGGCACTGCGGAATCGAAATTTTCCGAAGTATCGCAGCGCCTCGATAAAAATCATCCGCAATATTTGGCCGCTAAAGCGGAAGTCGAAAAACTCCGTGCCACCTTGAATGAACAAATCGCCGCGACGTCGAATAGCGTATCGAATAACGCGCGCATTTTGACCCAGCGCGAAAATGAAATCCGCAATGCCTTAGCAGCGCAAAAAACCAAGGTCTTAGAACTCAATCGCGCCCGTGATGAAATGTCGGTGTTGGTTAAAGAGGTCGAAAGCGCGCAGCGTGCGTACGATACCGCGACCCAACGCTATACCCAAGCCAACTTGGAAGGGCAGTCGAATCAATCCGATAGCTCGGTGTTGACACCAGCGGTGCCACCGCTTGAACCTTCCAGCCCAAAGATTGCGCTCAATATCGCATTGTCGGTATTCATCGGCGGCATGTTGGGCCTAGGCTTTGGCTTATTGGCTGAAATGATAGATCGCCGCGTACGTTCGGCAAATGATTTGGTCGCTGCGCTAGAAGTGCCAGTGATGGGACAAATGTCCTGGGGCGCGCCGAAGAAACAGCGCTTTAAATGGTTGAAAAAGCTGTTTTCGCGCCGCCGCGCCAAAAAGGAAAGGATGCAAAAATGAATCAAGAAGTAGGGGTGTCAACTGAGGTATCAACTGCGCAGCCAGCCGCGGCGGCCAGCAATGCAGCGCATGGCGCGAGTGAAGGCCATGCTGAGGTACAGCAAACCGTGGTCAGTCGTGAAGGTTCAATTGGGCGTATTTTGCTCGAAATGGGCAAAATTACGCCGGAGGATGCGGAGCAAATCATGCGTGTGCAACGTGAAAAAGACATGCGCTTCGGTGAAGCCGCGCAGCATCTGGGCCTCGTCACGGAAGCCGATATCCAAGAAGTCTTGGCGCATCAATTTGATTATCCCTACCTGCATCCCGGTCATAGCAAATACCCGGTCGAATTGGTGGCGGCTTTTCATCCATTTAGCGTCCATGTGGAAACCTTGCGCGCCGTACGTAGCCAGTTGATGTTGCGTTGGTTTGCCAATGGCAGTCGGGCCTTGGTGGTGGCGAGCGTGAACTCGGGCGAAGGTGCGAGCTTTTTAGCGGCCAATCTGGCGATCGTGTTTTCGCAGTTGGGCGAACACACATTATTGGTCGATGCGAATTTGCGTACGCCGCGCCAGCATAAATTGTTTGCGCTAGATGGGCGACAAGGCTTGTCCGATATTTTGGCGGGCCGCGCTGGTTTGGATGCCATCGCACGGGCGGAAGGCTTCGTCGATCTGTCGATTCTGCCAGCGGGCACCTTACCACCGAATCCACAAGAATTATTGGCGCGTACCAGCTTTGCGGATTTGAACGAGCAATTATGCAAGCACTACGACGTCGTGCTATACGATGTCTCCGATTTCTCGACCAGTGCCGATGCGCTAGCGATTGCCTCACGGGTTGGTGGCGTATTGCTGGCAGCACGCAAAGATAAAACCGCGATTGCGGATATTTCCACGGTTAATGAACAAGTGCAGCGCAGTAACGCTGAAATTGTTGGATCAGTTTTGTTGGAGTTTTAACGATGACGACAGCCCCAGCCAATGCCGCGCAGCCCAACGCAGCCCCTCCGCAACGGAATATCAATGCCGAATTGATGGAGTGGTGGCCGCTTATAATCGGCT
>JACPVY010000434.1 GCA_016197345.1 Burkholderiales bacterium | reverse complement strand
GGGCGCATTTCTGGCCAAAACCATGCGTCGTACAGTCTTGATTTTTGTCATTGGCGTCGTGCTGTATTGGTTGCCCTTTGTGAAGCAAGATGCGCAAGGGCTATGGCATTTCATTCCGTTTAGTGCAACGCGCATTCCCGGTGTTTTGCAGCGGATCGCCTTGTGCTATTGCGCGGCCTCGTTGCTTCTGTATTATCTGCGTCCGGCCTATGTCTGGCTGTTCGCCGCGCTCGCCTTGCTCGGCTATTGGGCGATTTTGGCGCAGTGTGGCGACTACAGCATGGCCGGTAACGCAGCGCGCGCTTTTGATCTTGCGCTGTTGGGGGAATGCCATTTGTACCATGGCTAGGGGATAGCGTTTGACCCAGAAGGCTTGCTCGGTACCTTGCCTGCCTGTGTGAATGTGCTGGCGGGCTATGCGGCGGGGCGATTGCTGCAACGCTATCCCGGCGCTGCACCTGCATGTCTGTGGCGCTTATTGGCTTGGGGCTGCGCCGCGCTCACCGTGGGGATGCTATGGCAACTGGTTCTCCCCCTGAATAAAAAACTGTGGACGAGTTCCTATGTGTTGGTCACGCTAGGCATCGATTTGCTCTTGCTCGCCTTGTTGCTGTTACTGATAGAGCGCTGGCAATGGCAGCGCTGGACCAGCCTGTTTGCCAGCTTTGGCCGCAATACTTTAGCGATTTATCTGCTGTCGGAAATTGTGGTGATTATCTTGATCAACTGGCGGCTAACTTCGTCCACTGGTAGCGTGAATGCTTATGATGCCTTGTACCAGCGAGTATTTTTACCGCTCGCCGGGCCGCTGAATGGTTCTTTACTCTTTGCCTTTGCCACCTTGCTATTGTGCTGGCTATGTGCGTGGTATTTGGATAAACGGCGCATCTATATTCGCCTCTAACCTATTTTGCTTGGAATCCGCTTGCTAGCCTGCGATGAAACTGGCATCGTGGCGGATTCCATCAACATAGGGGATGTGTGATGCAGACGAATTTCTCTTGTTTCGGTTTAATGCAAAGACAATACGGCGCGTTGAAGTTGTTAGCGGCTATGTTAGCGACCACGTTAGCGACCATGTTTGCGGTGTTTTTTGCGCCGCCTAGCCACGCGGCAGAAACCCTTAGCAATAGCCAGTTGCAGCAACAAGTATTTGCTGCCGAGCGTGCGTTTGCGCGTTCGATGGCTGAGCGTAAGTTTGATCAATTTGCACTTTATGTGGCTGATGAAGCGATTTTTTACGGCAGTAAAGATATCTGGCGTGGCAAAGAACAGGTGCTGAAAGCGTGGAAAGGTTTTTTTGACGAGGCAAAAGCACCTTTTTCGTGGGAGCCAGAAGTCGTCGAAGTGCTCGCCTCGGGCACGCTAGCGCATAGCTCCGGCCCGGTCAAAAATGACAAAGGGGAGACGTTTTTGTATTACAACTCGATCTGGCGCCTAGAAGCGCCGGGGGTTTGGAAAGTGGTGTTTGATAAAGGCAGCCCGGTGCCCGCAGCGCGTGCTAAGTAAGTCTGCCCGTATCAAGTGGGGCGCGCATACGCCCCACTCAAATCGCCGCTAGCGCGCCCCATACTTGTTTCATCCCGAAGCGAATATCAATTTCATCTTCATGCAAACTTTGCTGAATCTGAAAATGTTCATCTTGACAATCGCGCACCAGATTTTTGCTGATGATGGAATGTTCACTGCTATCGAGTAAGGCGTGAGCCTGTGTGATGCCTACGCTTTGGTGGCAGACGATAGCGGTTTCGCCATTGGTTAATTTGACATAGGTGCCGGGAGGATAGGGGCCTATTTCTTTGGCAAAGATTTGCCAGATTTCACTATCTTGTTTGTTATCGCTTTGTAGTGCTTGCAGGGCCATATTGGGCCTGAGCGATTTACGATAATTGCGGGCCGACACCTGTGCGCAATAGCGGTCACACATGCCGAGTAATCTAGCATTGAAGGGCACTTGTGTTTCTTCTAAGCCATAAGGGTAACCAGTGCCGTCCTCTGCCTCATGGTGATGTAAAACGCAATCTAGCCACTGCACATCGACGATGCCTGCATTTTGCAACAGCGCTACGCTTTGCTCTGGGTGGCGTTGGATGGCCCGCTTTTCTTCGTGCGAGAGCTGGGTGTGGCGGCTTTGCAATTGCTCGTGAAAATCGAGCATGCCGACATTCATCGTTAGCGCGGCACAGGCGATGGATTCACATTGGTCTGGCGGTAAGCCATAGCCCTTGGCGATGATGAGGGCGATGATCGCGGTTTCTGTGCAGTGACGTACCGCATACACCCCGGCGATTTGGTTCAGGTAAATACTGGCTAGGGCGATATCGCGTTGTACGTCAATGGCGGTTTGCAATTGCCGCGCTAGGGAACGCACCAAGCGGCCGGGATTGTCAGTAGCGCTTAGCGCAGGCAGCAGCTTTTCTAATTCGCTATTGCAGTGGTTGATTAGGTGCAGGACGGATTCCACCTCTTCGGCTGCGATAGTGGGAATGTCGTTATTGCCTGCGCCTGCTGTGCCGCTAGGAGGCTGATGTGCAAATAAGCCCTCATGGATTAAGGAGTCAATGAGGGCGTCATCGATCAGCATTT